>NZ_JBHWZH010000157.1:0-12617 GCF_042728285.1 Streptomyces sp. NPDC060194
ATCCGGGGTGACGGCCCACGCCGTCGTACGGACCGGCTCAGGCCACGTCGGGGCGGGTCATCAGCGGGTGGCTGAGATGGAGGTCGAGGCGGGGGCCGGTGAGGGGCGGGGTGCTCCAGGTGGCGGTCGCGGTGCCGGTGGTCGTGTCGACGGCCAGGCGGACGCGGTGGGGCGTGGTGACGACGCGGAGGTCGGCGACGAAGGTGGCGTCCCGCCAGGCGCCGGAGGCGAGGACGGGGCGGCCGAGCGGGGCGCTCTCACGCCACTCGCCGTGGCCGGCCGCCACGGCGGGGAACGCACCGAGCCGTACCCGCCATCCGCCTGCGGCAGGCTCGACCGCGACCGCCGTTCCTTCGGGCAGGGCCGACAGCACGGGCGAGGCGTCGAGGCGGGCGGTGACCGTGCGGCCGGAACCCGCGCAGCCCGCCACCGGCGGCAGGGACAGCCGCCGGAGCCGATCGGCGAGCAGCTCGTCGTCGCGGGCACCCGCCGGGTGGCCCAGGCCGGGCAGCAGGCACGTGCGGACCGCGTCGAACACGTCCTGGGAGTCGGCCTCGGCGGTGACGGCGACGACCAGGTCGTGGGCCGGGAGCACCACGCACTGCTGCGCGTACGAACCGTGGCCGTGGAAGCCGTCGGGTGACATCCAGAACTGGTAGCCGTACCCGTGGGCGAAGTCCGACTGCGGGGCGCCGTCGAGGATCCACTCGCTGTCGACGTGGCGGCGCGTCGCCCGCTCGACCCAGCCGCCGGGAACGAGCTGCCGGTCGCCCCACCGTCCGCCGTTGCGCAGGAGCTCGCCGAAGGCGGCGACGGCCTCGGTGGTCAGGTGCAACCCGTGGAAGCCGAACGCGGCGCCGCTCGCGACCCGGTCCCACTCCGCGTGGTCGATGCCCATCGGCCCGAACAGCCGCGCGTCGAGGAACTCCGGGAGGCCGAGGCCGGTGACCCGCTCCACCATCCGCGCGAGGAGGTACGTGGTCGCGTTGTCGTAGACGTGCCGGGTGCCCTCGGGGTGAGCGAACGGCACGCTCAGGAAGCCCTTCACCAGGTCCTCGGGCTCCCGCTCCCACGCCTCGGTGAGGCTGTCGTCCGGGTGCCCCGCCGTCATCGACAGCAGATGGTGCACGGTGATGCGGCGGCCCTGCGCCGAGACGTCGGCCGGTACCCGGTCCGGCAGCACGTCCACCAGGCGGTCGTCGAGCGAGAGCAGCCCGTCGCCGATCGCGAGGCCCACGGCGACGGCGGTGAACGACTTGGTCAGCGAGTAGAGCAGGTGCGGGCGGTCGGCGGTGTACGGCGCCCACCAGCCCTCGGCCACGACGGCGCCGCGGTGCACGATCATGAGCGAGTGGGTCTCCCCGGGGCGCGCCTCGATCCTGTCGAGGAAGGCGGCGATCGCGGGGGACGACAGCCCCGAGGCGGCGGGTGCGGAACGCGGCAGCAGAGCGCGGGTGGGCGGCATCGGGACTGTCTACCAGCGGTGATCCGGCCGCGGCCACGGAGTTTCCGCGCGCCGTCAGGCGGGCCGTGGGCTCTTCGGCGCTTCGAGGCGACGGTTGAGCGCGAGGGTGGTGAGGTGGGCGACGACGGCCGCGGCGACGATGAGGGGCATCTGGTCGTGGGCGTCGGCGCCCATGAGGAGGACGGTCAGGACGGCGCCGCAGAGGGGGAGGCCCATGACGGCGGTGGCCGCGGCGGCGAGGCCGAGGGCGAGGGCGGGGGCTGTGCCGAGGCCGGGGAGGGCGGCGCAGGCGATGCCGGCGGCCGCGCCGAGGAGGAGGGAGGGGAAGATCGGGCCGCCGCGGAGGGCGCCGAGGCACAGGCCCCAGGCCAGCCCCTTGCACACCAGCAGCGCCACCAGGGCGGCCACCGACCAGGCCGCCGGATCGGCCGCCAGCTCGGCCAGCGTCTCCTGGCCGGACAGCGCGGCCTCCTCCGGCGAGCGGCCGGTGAACAGCGCGTACGCGGTCAGGGCGACGCCGACGGCGAGGGCGCACGCCACCGTACGGACCGCCGTGTCGCCCCGGGCCGTCCACGCGGCGGTGGTCCGGCCGAAGCGCCGGGTGAGGGTGAGCGCCGCGGCGATCAGCGCGGCGAGCGGCAGGCCCCACAGGAAGTCGCCGGCGTCCGGGGTGGCGGTGGGCGGCAGGGTGGGCAGGGTGAGCGCGCCGGTCTCCAGGCCCGTCCACTCGCCGAAGCCGGTGAACACCAGCGCGCCGGCCGCGCTCGCCGCGAGGCACGGCAGCAGCAGGGCGACGAGCTGCGCCCCGCCCAGGCCCGCCGCCTCGACGACGAGGAGCGCGGCCACCAGCGGCCCGCCCAGGATGGTCGAGATCGCGGCGGTCGATCCGGCCGTCGCCACGACGGCCGAGGCCCGCGGGTCCTGCGCACCCCGCATCCGGCGTACGGCGAGCAGCGCAAGCCCGCTGCCGACCGCCATCAGCGGGGCCTCAGGCCCCAGCACCACGCCCAGCGGCAGCGTCAGCAGCGCGGCCAGCACCACACTCGGCAGCTCGCGCGGCCCGATCGGCGCGCCGCCCAGCCCGTTGACCGGCAGGTGGCCGCCATGGCCCGGCATCCGGGTCACGATCGGCGCCAGGATCAGCCCGGCGAGGGCGAGCGCGGGCAGCGGCCACCACCACGGGGCCTCGTCGTACCCCAGCGCCGCCGGGAGCGACCGCCAGACCTCGTGCTGCAGCCAGTGCTGGAGCCCCACGAAGAAGTAGCAGGCCAGAGCGATGGGGATGCCGAGCAGCACGGACAGCAGGAGCACGCGGACGTAGTGCCGGCTCAGCACCGGATGCCGGGCCGGGCCGTCCGCGGCGCCGGTGTCCGCCGCGCCGGCGTCCGACGCACCCGCCGCCGTCGTCATCGCCCCACCACCGTGCGCACGCCCGCGTCCCGCTCCGCCGTGCCCGGGCACACCCCTGCGCTGACGCTCGCTACGACCATCCCCCCATCCAAGGCCACCCCCCGCCCCAGGGCGCGCGCGACTGCCCCGAACGGGGCAATCCCCGCTGGCGCCCCCGGCAGAGTGCGACGCAGGCCGTGACTGGCGCTGGGGGGGGGAGGACGTCAAGCCCGGTGCGGTCGTTCTCGACGCGGGGTACAGCCACGGCAACGTCGGGGACGCCGACTTCGCCGCCGCCCGCACCCGCGCCGCCCTCATCACCCCCTTCCCCGGCGGCGTCGGCCCGATGGCCATCGCCGTCCTCCTCGCTCAGACGGTGGACGCGGCGGCGGCCCAGCTCGACGCCCGGCCTACCCGTCGGTGGGGCCCGCCGCGATGACCGCGTCCAGGGGGGCGCCCGAGGTCTGGAGGGCGGTGATCGCCTCGGTGATGCGGGCGCGCTCGTGGCGGAGGTCGCGGACGAGGTCGGGGCGGACGGGGGCGAGTGTGGGGCCCTCGTCGCGGACGCAGGGGAGGACGCGGGCGATGGTGGCGGTGGGAGGCCGGCGGCGAGCCCGGCCTTCCCGGCGCCGGGCGCACCCCGTGCGCCGAGACGCTCGACCAACTCGTGACCCCGTCCCGGCATCGCGGACTCGCCGAGGGCATCCCCGGCGCGCGGTACGCGGAGATCGCGACGGGGCATCTGCCGTTCGTGGAGCGGCCGGAGGAGTGGGGACGGCTGATGGCGGACTTCCTGCGCGAGACCCGCCACGGGAGCGAGACCCGCCACGGGGGCGAGAGCCGCGACGGGGGCGGGGCGTCGTGATGGGGTGGCGCGATGACTGCACCTGTGCGCCCGGAGCTGCCGCCGTTGACCCTGACGTGGGTCGACTCCCGCCTTCTGGACGGCGAACACGTCATCCGGAGCGAGGTCCTTCGCGAGGGCGTCACCGCTGAGATGCGTCGACTGACCATCCGCCGACAGGGCTCCGCAACCCGGGAGCTGGTCCTCCGGACGGTCGTCGGCGTGGCGCACGCCGAGGAGTGGTTGACCCGGGAGGCGGGGGCGCTGCGGATGCTGGCCGCGGCGGACGGGGTGCCGGCGCCGGAGCTGGTGGCCGTCGACGCGAAGGGCGTGGCGTGCGCGCATCCGTCGCTGCTCATGACGCTCCGGCCGGGGCGGGCGGTGTACGGCGACGCCGGGCTGGAGGAGCGTGTTCCGCTGCTGGCCCGGCAGTTGGTGGCGATCCACGGCCTGCGCCCGGAGCGGAGACCGCCGGTGTTCACGACGCTGACGACGGCGGAGAGCGTCGTCGTACCGGCCGGGGCGGACGCGGGGGTGTGGGCGGGTGCGAGGGAGGTCCTGCGGGGGCCGGTGCCGGCGTACGAGGGGAGGTACCTGCACCGGGACTTCCACCCGGGGAACGTGCTGTTCGACGGCCCGAGGATCACCGGGGTGGTCGACTGGGCGCAGCCGTCGTGGGGCCCGGCGGACCTCGACGTCGCGCACCTGTGCACCACCCTCGCCCTGCTGCACGGCCCGCCGTGGGCGGCGCGGGTCGCCGAGGCGTACGAGGAGGCGGGCGGGGTGCTCGCCGGGAGTGCGGGGGCGCGGTGGTACTGGCGGCTGCGGGACGCGCTGGCGGTGTCCGAGGAGCTGGAGCTCTTCGCGCGGCCGTGGCGGGAGGCGGGGCGCACGGAGTTGACGCCGGGGGTGGTGGCGGGGCGGCTGGACGCGTACGTCACCGGGCTGATGGAGGAGCGCGGGTGAGCACGATCGGACGTGGGATGTCAACTCCCGCTCATCGCGGCCGGATTACGGGGTACCCGTAGGGTCCTGGCGGCCGGACGGGCCGCGGACGAGACGAGGTGGGTCGGATGGTCTGGGTCGTGCTGGTGGCGCTCGCGCTGGTCGGCGCGGAGATGGGGTTCGACAACGCGCTGTTCTGGCTGGGGGCGCTCACGGCGGGCTATCTGCTGCTCAAGCAGGGGCCCCGCAGCCGCCGGGTGTGGGTGGTCCGGCGTGAGCGCCGCCCGCGCTACGGGTTCTTCGGCCGGCGGGCGCGCCGGGCGCTCTGAGGCGGGCGCGCGGGGCCCGTACGCCGGGGCCCCGGACATTGCGGTCGTGTGGCGAAGCCGCGGCGCCGCGGCCCGGCCGCGAGCCCGGACCGTAGGCTGGGCCGGTGGAGCACGGGATCGGGTTGGGGGAGGTCGCCGCGCGGGCCGGGGTGTCGGTGCGGACGGTGTCGAACGTCGTACGGGACACCGGGCGCTTCTCGGAGGCCACGCGCGAGCGGGTGCTGCGGGCGGTGGCGGAGCTCGGCTACCGGCCGAACACGGCGGCGCGCCGGCTGCGGACCGGGCGCAGCGGCGTACTGCTGCTCGCCGTACCGGAGTTGAGCATGCCCTACTTCGCGGAGCTGGCCGGGCATCTGCTGCGGCAGGCGGCGGGGCACGGGTGCACGCTGCTGGTGGAGGCGACCGGGGGGCGGCCGGAGGCGGAGCTGGACATCGTCCTCGGCCGGACGGACCCGATGGTGGACGGGGTGATTCTGAGCCCGCTCGCGCTGGACGACACGGCGGTGACGGAGTCGGCGGCACGGCGGCCGCTCGTCCTGCTCGGTGAGCAGGTGCACGACCTGCCGTGCGCGCACGTGACGATCGACAACACGGCCGCGGCCCGCGAGGCGACGGCGCACCTCCTCGGCCGCGGCCGCCGCCGGGTCGCCGTCGTCGGCCGGCAGACGATCCCGTTCGCGGCGACCTCCGCGACCCGCCTGAACGGCTACCGGCAGGCGCTGGCCGCAGCGGGTCTCGGGTACGACGAGCGGCTCGCTCCCCCGGTGGCGGAGTACCACCGTGCGGACGGCGCGTCCGCGATGCGGACGCTGCTCGACCTGCCCGAGCCGCCGGACGCGGTGTTCTGCTTCGCGGACGCGCTCGCGGCCGGGGCGATGCACGCCGTCAGGGAGCGCGGGTTGCGGGTGCCGGAGGACGTGGCGGTGGTCGGCTTCGACGACGTGGACGAGGCGCGGTACGCCGCTCCCCCGCTGACGACGATCGCCCCGGCGAAGGAGGAGCTGGCGCGGCTGGCCGTCGCGGCGCTGCTCGACCGGGTGGCCGGGGCGGCCCCCACCGGTGGGGGGCCCTCGATCCTGCTCGCCGGTCACGCGCTCGTCGTGCGCGAGAGCTCGTGACCGGCGGGCACCTGACGTCGGCCGCACACGGGGGCGTCAGCCCCGTACCGCGCCCGCCGTCAGCCCGGTGACGAAGTACCGCTGCAGCAGCACGTACACCACGACCACCGGCGCCGAGGCGACCACCACGCCCGCGAAGAGCAGCGGGTACTGCGTCTGGAACTCGCCCTGGAAGTCCAGGAGGGCGAGCGGGAGGGTGCGGTTCTCCGAGGAGCGGATGAAAAGCAGCGGGTACAGCAGCTCGTTCCAGTCCATGACGAACAGGAACACCGCGGTGGTCGCGAGCGCCGGCCTCGTCAGCGGCAGGGCGATGGAGCGAAAGGCCCGCAGCGGACCCGCACCGTCCAACTCGGCGGCCTCGTAGAGCACTTCTGGGATGGTGCGCAGGAATCCGCCGAGGATGAAGACGGCCGTCGGCAGCGTCATCGTGATGTTCACGAGGACGAGGCCGAGGAGGCTGTCGGTGAGGCCGAGGCGGTCGAAGAGGACGTACTGCGGGACGATCGCGGCCTGTGCGGGCACGGCGAGCCCGGCGACGAGGACGCCGAAGACGGCCCAGCTGATCCGCCCCGGCACCCGCGCGCAGAAGAACGCGGCGAGGCCGGCGAGGACCAGGGTGATCAGCACCGCGGCGGCGGTGACGAGCACGCTGTTCAGGAACGCGGGCCCGAGTCCGCCCTCGTCCACCGCCCGGCGGTAGTTGTCGAACGAGGGCGAACTCGGCGGCGCGAGCGGCGACTCGAAGAGCTGGGGCAGGGTCTTGAAGGTGCCGAAGAGCACCACCAGGAGCGGGACGACGATGACGGCGGCACCGAGGGTGAGGGCGAGCGGGCGTACGGTCTTGTGCAGCACGTCAGGTCCTCCGCAGGGCTCGGCGCTGGAGCCAGGTGAGCAGGGCGATGAGCGCCATGAACACCAGGGACTGGGCGGCGGCGTAGCCGAACTGGTTGTTGGAGAAGGTGGTGTAGACGCGGGTGGAGAGGATGTCGAGCGCCGGGCTCGGAGGGTTGCCGCCGAGGCCGAGCACCAGGTCGAACGCCTTGAACGACTGGACGGTGGTGTACGCGACGACGATCCCGGTCGCCGGGGCCACCAGCGGCCAGGTGATGTGCCGGAACCGGGCCCACCGGCCCGCGCCGTCGATCTCGGCGGCCTCGTAGAGCTCGCGCGGGATCGTCTGCAGGCCGGCGACGAAGACGACCATCATCTGGCCGGCGTGGAACCACACCTGGGTGAGCGCGAGCCAGAGGATCGCCTTGTCGGGGTCGCCGAGGTAGATCGACTGCATCGAGTCCAGACCGACCGCCCGCAGCGCGGAGTTGAGCAGCCCGCCGTCGGCGTCGTAGACGAAGCGCCAGATGAACGCGACGGAGACGGACGACAGGATCGTCGGCAGGAAGAACAGCGCGCGCAGCAGGGTGGTGGTGCGGGTGGTGCGGACCAGGTACAGCGCGAGGCCGAGGGCCAGCGCGGTCTGCGCGAGGACGACGGTGACCGTGAGCTTGAGGTTGTTCTCCGCGGCGTTGAGGAACAGGTCGTCGTCGGTGGCGATCCGGGTGAAGTTGCCGAGGCCGACGTTGTTGAACGTCGCGCTGTAGCCGTCCCAGTCGGTCAGCGCGTACTGCACCGCCTGGAGGGTGGGGTACGCGAAGAGGAACAGGTAGAGGACGAGCGCGGGCACCGGGAAGATCCACAGTGCCCGCGCGGTGCGCGCCTTACGCGCGCTTCTGGTCGATGACACGCTGGGCCTCCTCGGCCGCCTTCGCCGGCTTCGTGCCGCCGACGACCGCGACCGCCGCGTTCTCCACCGCCGCCCGGATGTCCAGGTCGAGGAACTGGAAGCGGGGGGCGAGGAGGGTCTTGCGGGTCAGCCAGGGGGCGACGGCCTTCAGGTCGGGGTTGGTGTACTCGACGTCCTTGACGGTGACGTGCTGGCCGGTGCCGTTGGCGTACACGGCCGCGTTGGCGGGGTCGCTGAGGAACTCGAGGAAGGCGAACGCGGCCCGCTGGTGCGCGGACGCGCTGTTGACGCCGAGGACGAAGGTGGCGTTGAAGACGCCCTCGTAGCGGGCCTTGTCCGCGGTGGTGGTGATCGGCGCGACGAGGTCGAAGGGGAACTTCGCGCCGAGCGCGCGGACGCCGGCCATCTGGTAGGAGCCGGTCGCCAGGATCGCCGCCTTGCCGGAGGCAAAGGACTGGGTGACGGCGTCGGCGGTGGAGCCGGTGGCGCGCGGCTGGAAGTACGGCCGCAGCTGGGCGTACTGCTCCAGGGTGCTGAGGAACCAGTCGTCGGTGACCTTGTACTCGCCGGACTCGATCTTGGTGAACATGTCGTCGTCGGGCGCGTTGTTCATGACCATGGTGTTGAGCAGCTGGCCGGCGTTGCCCGCGTCGCCGCCGGGCCAGGCGAGCGGCACGTACTTCTCGCCCTTGAGGTCGTCCAGGAGCTGGAGGAATCCGTCCCAGTCCTTGGGCGCCTCGGTGGCGCCCGCCTTCTCCAGCGCGTCGACGTTGGCGAGCGGCATGTTGAAGACGAGCTGGTAGGGCAGCCCGTACTGGACGCCCTTGGCCGCGCCGGGGGCTATGAGCGCGTCGTCGTACCGGCCCACGACGTCCGTGCCGGTCAGCGGCGCGTAGACGCCGGCCTTGACGATCTGCTCGAACTGCGCGCCGCGGAACGCGGTGAACAGGTCGCCGGTCTTCGAGCCCTGGATGCGGCGGAGCGCGGTGGACTGGTAGTCGTCGGACGGCGAGATGTCCTGCTCGACGCCGGCGTCCGGGTGCTTCTTCACGAAGGACGCGATCAGCTCGGTCAGGACGGCCTTGTCCTCGGCCCGCCAGTGGGCGAAGGAGAGCGTGCCCTTGACCGCGCCGGAGGTGGCCAGGCCCGAGGGCGTGCCGGACGGCCTGCCGGCGTCGGCGCCGCCGCCGGGTCCGGCGCAGGCGGCGGTCGCGAGACCGAGGCCGGCGGCGCCGAGGAGCCGGAGGGCGGACCTTCTGTCGAGGAAGCGGTGCGTGGACATGCGGTGCCTCGCGATCTGTGAAGTGGGGTGAGGAGGAACGGGGTTCAGGCGGCGACGCGCTGCTGCGCGGTGGTGAGGAGCGGGCGGACGCACTCGCCGAAGCGGATGGCCTCTTCGAGGTGCGGCTGGCCGGAGAGGATGAAGTGCTCGATGCCGAGCGCCGCGTACTCCTCGATGCGCTCGGCGACCTGCTCGTGGCTGCCGACGAGGGCCGTGCCGGCGCCGGGGCGGACCAGGCCGAAGCCGGCCCACAGGTTGGGGTGGATCTCCAGGTTGTCGGTGCGGCCGCCGCTGAGTGCGGCCATCGCCCGCTGGCCGGAGGACTCCGACGCGGCGAACCGGGCGTGCGCGGCCCTCACCGCGGCCGGGTCGAGGGTGTCGAGGATGCGGTCGGCCTCGGCCCACGCCTCCTCGGCGGTGTCGCGGCTGATGACGTGCAGCCGGATGCCGTAGGACAGCTCGCGGCCCTCGGCGGCGGCGAGTTCGCGGACGCGGGCGATCTTCCGGGCGACCGCGGCCGGGGGTTCGCCCCAGGTGAGGTAGGTGTCGGCGTGGCGGGCGGCGACGGGGAGGGCGGCCTCGGAGGAGCCGCCGAAGAAGACCGGCGGCGGGCTCAGCGGGGGCCGGCGCAGGCGGCCGCCGGCGACGCGGTAGTGCTCGCCGTCGAAGTCGTACGGTTCGCCCGCCCACGCCGTGCGCAGCAGGTCCAGGAACTCGTTCGTCCGGGCGTAGCGGGCGTCGTGGTCGAGGAAGTCGCCGTAGGAGCGCTGCTCGTCGGCATCGCTGCCGGTGACGATGTTGAGCAACAGCCGCCCCTGGGACAGGCGTTGGTAGGTGGCCGCCATCTGGGCGGCGTGCGGCGGGGCGATGACGCCGGGACGGAAGGCGACGAGGAACTTCAGCTTCGTGGTCTGCGGGACGAGGGCCGCGGTGGTGAGCCAGGAGTCCTCGCAGTCGCTGCCGGTGGGGGTGAGGACGGCCTCGAACCCCGCCGACTCGGCGGCCCGGGCGACCTGGGCGAGGTAGTCGAGGCTCGGCGGGCGGGCGGTGGTCCGGGACTGCAGGGAGTCGCGGGCGGTGACACCGACGACGGTCCGGTCGTCGCCGGTGGTCGGCAGGAACCAGTGCAGACGCACGGTCATGAGGGTTACCCAATCCAGGAGGCGGGGCGGGGCGGTCCGGAGGGCTGGTGCAACGTTGCATCACAGGGTGGTGACGCGGCTGCTTCAACGTTGCACCGACGCGGGGGCGCAAACGGCCCGGCGGAGGCGGGCGCGCGGCGGCGGGGTCCGGTGTCCGGACGCGGAGTGCGGGAGGAGCGGGGCGCGGCGACGGGCGCGCAGGGGTCAACTACAGAGCTGCGCAGCGACCCTGAGCAGGTCGATGTGCGCGCGCTTCACGAGCTCGACGCCGGATCCCATGGGCCGGGACTATACACATGAGCTGCTTTCCGGCCGGCATGTCGTCTCGGTCGGTGGACACGAGGCGTCCGCGGTGTGACACGAACCCCGAATCGCCGCCGCGTCGCACGGTCGGCGTAACCCCGCGAGCCGGGGCCGGGAAGTGCGGGGCGGGGCGCGGAGGGTAGACGGATGAGTACCGAACCCTCCGCGTCCCCGGCCGCCCCGGCGCCTCCGACCGGCACCGCGTCCCCGCCGCGGTTCGTGACCGCGCTGGAGCGCCGGATGCCGTTCCTGCGGCGGCTGGTGGACCAGATCGTCGCGGTGCACCTCTTCGACTCCGCGACCCGGCTGGCCGCGCAGGCCTTCCTCTCCGCGATCCCCGTCCTGTTCGTGGTCGGCGCCTTCGCGCCGCAGGCGGTACGGGACCAGCTCGTCGCGTCGCTGCGGGAGGTGATGGGGCTCGGCGGCGGGGCGGTGGGCCAGGTGCAGGAGGTCCTGACCACGGACGACGGGGGCCTGCAGGAGCCGTACGGGGCGATGGGCGTCCTGGTCACACTGGTGTCGGCGACGGCCTGCAGCCGGGCGCTGCAGCGGGTGTGCGAGCGGTCGTGGGGGCTGCCGCCGGCCGGGCTGCGGATCGTCGCGTGGCGGTGGGTGGCCTGGCTGGCGGTGTGGCTGGTGGCCCTGATCGCGCAGGGCCTGCTTCACGGCGGGATCGGGGCCGGGCCGTGGCTGGGGGTGCCGCTGTCGCTGCTCTGCAGCACGCTGCTGTGGTGGTGGACCCAGCATCTCCTGCTCGGCGGGCGGGTGGCCTGGCTTCCGCTGCTCCCGGGGGCGGTCCTGACCGGGGTGGCGGTGGTGGCGGTGACCTGGGGGTCGCGGTTCGTGATGCCGGGGACGGTGGACCGGAGCGTGGCGCAGTTCGGGCCGCTGGGGGCGGTGTTCACCCTGCTGTCGTGGCTGATCGTGCTGTTCACGTGCGTGACGGTGGGGATCGCGGTCGGGTGCGCGGTGGCCCGGGAGGCGCCGGTGGCGCGGCGGCTGGGCGGTGCGCCCGCGGGGTGAGCCGTGGGCCGGACCGGCGGGCGCTACGTTGCTCCGTGACGTTGCCGGGAAGCGGGGAGGGGCGGTCGTGGGCGACCGGATCGCGGAGTTGCTGGGGCGGGCGGGGGTCGCCCCGGCGGGGCCGGGTGGTGAACCGTGGGCCGAACTGGCGGGCGGAACGTACAACACGCTGCTGCGGGTGCGGCGGGACGATGGCGGGCCGTGGTGCGTGCTCAAGGCGCCGCCGGCGGCGGGGACGCCGGGGATGAGCCATGAACGGGGGCTTCTGCAGAACGAGTTGACGTACTTCCGGGTCGCCGCGGGTGGGCCGGTGCCCGAGGTCCTGTACGCGGACGACGACTGCCTGCTGATGTCGGAGCTGCCGGGCCGGGCGTGGCACGAGGCCGCACTCGCGCCTGAGGAAGTGGGCTTTCTGCGACGGCAGTTGGGATCCGAGCTGGCCCGTGTGCACCGGGTCGCCGGCCCCGGCTTCGGGTATCCCGGCGGCGCGCTCGGGCCGTTGGCCCCGGACTGGCGGAGCGCCTTCACCGGCATGCTCGACGCGCTCTTCGCCGACGCCGAGCGGTACGGGGCCTGGCTGCCGCGCCCGTTGGACGAGATCCGTGCGCTGACGGCGCGGGCCGCGGGCGCCCTGGACGAGGTGACCGCACCCGCCCCCGTCCACTTCGACCTGTGGGAGGGGAACCTGCTGGTGGACGGGGCGCCGGGGGCGTACCGGCTGTCGGGGGTCATCGACGCCGAGCGGATGTTCTTCGGCGACCCGCTGGCCGATCTCGTGTCGCTCGGCCTCTTCGGGCGGGCGGAGGAGGACGCGGAGCTGATGGCGGGGCTGGGGTGGTCCGGGGTGGACGCCGGTGGACGGACGCGGCTGGCGCTGTACCGGACGTATCTGTACACGATCATGCTGACCGAGACCGTCCCGCGCGGGTCCGACGAGGAGGGCGTCCGCTGGACCCGCGAGCACGCGGGCGGGGCGCTCGCCGACGCGCTGGCCCGGCTCTGAACGGGCGCTGCCCGCCACCCCTCCGGCGAGGGG
>NZ_JBHWZH010000158.1:0-12594 GCF_042728285.1 Streptomyces sp. NPDC060194
GCCACTGAACAGTGGTGGGGCCACGGCTTTTTCCACATCCGGCCGGTTGTCCACAACCCCGTGCCCGGACCGCCACGCGCCCCGGCGAGCGGCTACGGTGGGCGGCCAGGGGTCAGCGGACGGGAGGCGCGGATCATGGGCAGGGTCGTGCTGGTGACCGGGGTGGCCCGGCAGCTGGGAGGCCGCTTCGTGCGGCGGGTGCAGCGGGATCCGGACGTGGACCGGGTGATCGCGGTCGACGCCGTCGCGCCCGGGCATCCGCTCGGGGACGCGGTGTTCGTCCGGGCCGACATCCGGCAGCCGGCCGTCGCCCGCGTCCTGGCGGAGCACGCCGTCGACACCGTCGTCCACCTCGACGTGACGGGCACCCCGCTCGGCGGCGGCGGCAGCCGGGGCTCGGTCAAGGAGACCAACGTCATCGGCACGATGCAGCTGCTCGGCGCCTGCCAGAAGTCGCCCACCGTACGGCGGTTCGTGGTGAAGTCCAGCACCAACGTGTACGGCTCGGCGTCCCGGGACCCGGCCGTCTTCACCGAGAGCACCCCGCCCAAGGCGCTGCCCAGCGGCGGCTTCGCGAAGGACGCCGTCGAGGTCGAGGGGTACGTGCGCGGCTTCGCCCGGCGGCGGCCCGACGTGGCGGTGTGCGTGCTGCGCCTCGCGAACATCGTGGGACCGAACGCGGACACCCCGCTGGTGGAGTACTTCTCGCTGCCGGTGCTGCCGACCGTCTTCGGCTACGACCCGCGGCTGCAGTTCGTCCACGAGGACGACGTCGTCGACGTCCTCGAGCTCGCCGCCGCCGAGCCGCGGCGGGGGACGCACAACAGCGGCACGTTCAACATCGCCGGGGAGGGCGTCCTGACGCTGTCCCAGTGCGCGCGGCGGCTCGGCCGGCCCACCGCGCCGTTCCTGCTGCCCGCGGTCCGCTGGGTCGGCTCGGCGCTGCGGACGGTGGGGATGACGGACTTCTCGCCGGAGCAGATCCGGCTGCTCACGCACGGGCGGGTGGTGTCGACCGTGCAGATGCGGGAGGTTCTCGGGTACACGCCGAAGTACACGACCGCGGAGGCGTTCGCGGACTTCGCCCGCAGCCGGGGCGAGGGCCTGCTGCCCCCGGAGGCGCTGGCGAGGGCGGTGGACCGGCTCGCCGACCTGTCCCGCGGGGCGCGGGAACGCACCACCCGGAGCCGTACCACTCAGAGCGCGGGATGAAGGAGCGCATCAGCGATGGCGGACGCCAAGGTCATTCCCTTCGACGACGACCGGCCGCGGGCCGGTGCCGACCGGCGTGCACCGCGCAGGCGGCCGGCCGGCGGGGCGGGGCGGCGGAGGGCCGAGCCCGGCGGCCGTGAGGTGCCGGTGAGCGCGGTCCCGGAGGAGCCAGTCCTCCTCGACCCGGAGGCGGACGCCCCGGAGGCGCCGGCGGACGCCCCCGCCGACGCCCCGACGGAGGAGCCCGACGGCTGGGACCGCCGGATCGCCGGGGGTCTTGCCTTCCTGCGCCGGCGCATCACCGGCGACTACGAGGTCGACGAGTTCGGCTACGACCGGGAGCTCACCGACCAGGTCCTGATGTCGCTGGTGCGGCCGCTGTACGAGAAGTACTTCCGCGTCGAGGTGAAGGGCGTCGAGAACATCCCCGCGACCGGCGGCGCGCTCGTCGTCGCCAACCACTCCGGGACGCTGCCGCTGGACGGGCTGATGATGCAGGTCGCCGTCCACGACCACCACCCCGAGGGCCGGCACCTGCGGCTGCTCGCCGCGGACCTCGTCTTCCACCTGCCGGTGGTGAACGAACTGGCCCGCAAGGCCGGGCACACCCTCGCCTGCGCGGAGGACGCCGAGCGGCTGCTGCAGCGGGGCGAGGTCGTCGGGGTGATGCCGGAGGGCTTCAAGGGGATCGGCAAGCCCTTCGGCGACCGGTACAAGCTGCAGCGGTTCGGCCGCGGCGGCTTCGTGTCGACGGCGCTGCGGGCGCGGACGCCCATCGTGCCCTGCTCGATCGTCGGCGCGGAGGAGATCTACCCGATGATCGGGAACTCCCGGACGCTGGCGCGGATCCTCGGCATCCCCTACTTCCCGATCACCCCGACGTTCCCGTGGCTGGGGCCGCTCGGGGCGGTGCCGCTGCCGACGAAGTGGACGATCGAGTTCGGGGAGCCGATCCCGACGGACGGCTACGCGCAGGACGCGGCGGACGACCCGATGCTGATGTTCAACCTCACCGACCAGGTGCGGGAGCAGATCCAGCACTCGCTGTACAAGCTCCTCGTGCAACGGCGTTCGGTGTTCTTCTGAGCACGCACGAGACACGACGCACGACGCGCGACACACAACGCGCGCCGCACGGAACCGGTGACGGTCCCGCGCGGCGCGCGTAGAGGCGCCTGCTCCTACAGGTCCTCCCCGTCGATGCCGAGACCCGGAAGGATGTCCGGCAGCAGGGGCGGGATGGTGACGTCCGGCGCGACCGACGGGTCGCCGCCGCGGTCGGAGGGGGACTCCGGGCCGGACGGCGTGGACTGCGGCGGGTCGAGCAGATCGCCGGTGGCACCGCCGAGCAGGCCCTCGTCGCGCGGGGCCTCCTGCCGGGCATCGGGGCTGGACGGCGCGGGCGCCTCCTTCCGCCCGGACTCCCGGCCGGCGGTGGGACCGGTCGAGGGGTCCGCGCGGTGCCGGCCGGTGGGCGAGCTGCCCGGGGCGGGTGTGTCGGGGCGGGCCGTGCGACCGCGCTCGGGGACTTCGGGCAGCAGCGACCCCTTGTGCGGGGCCACCTCGTTCTCGATGTCGGCGAACACGTCGGAGACGTCCTGGGTCACGTCGCCGAGCTGCGGCGGAAGCACCTCGACGAGCCGGCCCCAGCCGGCGCGGTGGGACTCGGTGAAGGCCGACAGCTCGCGGATCGGGCCGAGGGAGCCGTCCTTCTCGTAGGCGCGGTGCAGGAGGCGGTGGCCCTCGCTGGCGTCGTGTCTCATGCCGGAGAGCGCGCGTCTCACCTCGCCGAGCGACTCGTGGTCGAGGCTGCCGGAGCGGCCGCGGTCCATGAGGCGGCGGGCCTCGTTGAAGCGGGTGGAGGCCTGGTCGAGGTAGAGGGAGCCGCGGTCGGCGTCGCTGTCGGTGAGACCGAGCCGGGCGTCCTCCATGCCGCGCTTGAGGCCGTACAGGGTGTCGCCGGGCAGGGCGTCGGAGCTCGCGGCGGCGACGCCGCTGAAGGCTCCGGCGGCCACGCCGGCGGCCAGACCGCCCGCGGCGATCCCCTTCGACCAGCGGGACCTCGGGCGCAGTTTGCGCAGCGGGCTCGCCCGGTGCGCACCCCTGCCCGACCGCTGCTCGGGCAGGCGTACGGCCGTGGCCTCGCCGCCGGCGAACATCGCCTCCATCGCGGCCACCAGCTGGGCCCGCTGCACCTCCTTGACCTCGGGGTCGAGCTCAGGCCTCGGCAGCCTGGCCAACCCGTCGGCCAGGGCGAGCAGCGCCGGCTGGTCGCCCTCTGTCCCGGTCTCCGCCGCTGCCCTGCCGGCCTCGGCGGCCGCCCTCTCCTGGCCTGGTTCGGCATCATCCACGGCCTGGGCGAAGGCGTTCGCCCGCCGGTGTGCCGATACGTTCGCGATCACAGGCGGCACCTCCTCTCCTCATGACGGTCGACTCCGTCGACTCCCCGCGACGGCGACAGGTTGCACATCTCAGGGGGAGCCTGCATCCCGCCCAACGAGCCCCGTGGCACTTGGGTTACGGGCCGGAGGTGAGACGAAAGATGATCCGACCGCAGAGTGGTCGACGCCTCACCGAGCGTGACGGGCAAGGGAGTTCACGTCACCGGGCGTCGTCGGGGAGCAGTCGGGCGAGGGTCCGTACCGCCCGGTACTGGAGGGTCTTGATCGCCCCCTCGTTCTTGCCCATCACGCGGGCGGTCTCGGCGACGGAGAGGCCCTGGAGGAAGCGCAGGGTCACGCACTCCTGCTGCTGCGGGTTGAGCCGGCGGACGGCGTCGAGCAGGGCGGCGTTGGAGAGCCGCTCCAGGACGGAGTCCTCGGGGCTGCGCTCGACCTCGTTGGCGTCGAGCATCTCGCCGGTGGTGACCTCGAGCCGGAAGCGGCTCGACTTGAAGTGGTCGGCGACGAGGTTGCGGGCGATGGTGACCAGCCAGGCGCCGAAGTCGCGGCCCTGCCAGGTGAAGGTGCCGATGCGCCGCAGGGCGCGCAGGAAGGTCTCGCTGGTCAGGTCCTCGGCCGTCGCCTTCCCGCCGACCCGGTAGTAGATGTAGCGGTAGACGGTGTCGCTGTACTGGTCGTAGAGCCGGCCGAAGGCGTCGGACTCGCCGGCCTGGGCGCGTTCGACGAGCTCCATCATGCGGGCGGCCTCGCTGTCCGCGGCCGGTCGGCGGACGGGGGTGGTGGCGGTGCCGGCGGAGCCGCCCGCGGTACGGACGCCTCGTCTGCCGACCGCCGCACCGCTTTCGGCGAGGGCGTACACCGGACCGAAGGGGCCGGCGGCGGCGAGGGGTGGCGCGAATGCGGGGACGGCGTACGCGGTGGGGACGAGACCGCGCAGGCGGTCGACGACCGTGGCGCGCAGCGTAGCCAGGCCCGAGGCGTCAACCCCGACGTGTGGGTACACGGGACTCCCAGAGGCAGAGCTTGCATCACGTGCAGTGCGGAACCGGTCACCCTTGGTGTGCGGTGGCGGCTACCGGAATGCGTCTGAGGAGAATAACGCTTCGTACAGGCAGGACTACAACCAGTTGCTCAAATCATCGATTACGTCGCTTCTGTAACGCACTGTCGATCGAATATGCGTCGCTCCGTGACCGATTGTCGATCGGTTGAGTGCAGAACGTGTCGCGGCCGGGTGCGGGTTGTGGCCGGGTGTGCTCAACGGGACTGGCGGGGACGCCGGGTCGCGGAGCCGTCGGATTGCCGTACGGAATGACGTTCGGTGCGCGCGGCCGCCGTTCGATACCGGTCGGGTCAGCGCCGGCGGCGGTGGAGGGCGACCGCCGCGGCGGTGCCGCCGGCGAGCGCGCCGACGCCGGCGGCGGCCGGGATGCCGACCTTCGCGGCCTTGCGGCCGGTGCGGTAGTCCCGCAGCCGCCAGTCGCGTTCGCGGGCGTACTTGCTGAGCTTGCTGTCGGGGTTGATCGCGTAGGGATGGCCGACCAGGGACAGCATGGGGATGTCGTTGTGGGAGTCGCTGTAGGCGGCGCAGCGGGTCAGATCGAGGTTCTCGGCGCCGGCCAGCGCGCGGACGGCCTCGGCCTTCGCCGGCCCGTGCAGCGGTTCGCCGACGAGCCGGCCCGTGTACACGCCGTCGACCGACTCCGCGACGGTGCCGAGCGCACCGGTCAGGCCGAGCCGGCGGGCGATGATCGTGGCGGCCTCGACGGGGGCGGCGGTGACGAGCCACACCTTCTGCCCGGCGTCCAGGTGGGCCTGGGCGAGCGCGCGGGTGCCGGACCAGATCCGGTCGGCCATGTACTCGTCGTAGATCTCCTCGCCGATGCTCATCAGCTCGGCGACGCGGTGGCCCTTGACGATGGACAGCGCGCTGTCGCGGGCGTCCTGCATGTGCTCGGGGTCCTCCAGGCCCGCGAGCCGGAAGTACGCCTGCTGCCAGGCGAACCGGGCCAGGTCGCGGGTCTCGAAGAACTTCCGCTTGTACAGGCCGCGGCCGAAGTGGAAGAGGGAGGCGCCCTGCATGACGGTGTTGTCGAGGTCGAAGAACGCCGCGGCCCGCTCGTCGCCGACGACCGGGAAGGCCGGCTCCTCGGGCGGTTCGGGGGCCTCGAGGGCCTCGACGACGGCGTCGGGGGCGCCGGTCTCCAGCTCCTCCAGCTTGCGCGCGGCCTCGGCGGAGGCCTCACCGGCGAGCACGCTGCGCGCGGTGGCGGAGCGGCGCCTCGGGGTGAGCCATCCCCAGCCGAGGCGCGTCCCGAAGAGGGTCCTACCGGGGTGACGGTCGGGCGACGGGTGGGCCATGGCGAGAGCATAGTCAGTGCGGACGGCGGGCTTCCTGTCGAGAGGAGTCCCCGCTGTGAACAACAGGTGCGGGACGGGCGGCAGAATGGGGCCATGAGCGCCCTTTTCCGCCGTGCCGGCAAGCAGCCGCCGGCCGACCCCGCGTCGCGACTGGTCACCCTGGTCGGCAAGCCCGGCTGCCATCTCTGCGACGACGCCCGCGCGGTCGTGACCCGGGTCTGCGCGGAGACCGGCGCCCGCTTCGAGGAGCGGGACATCACCGTCGACCAGGAGATGTACGACGCCTACTGGGAGCAGATCCCGGTGGTGCTCGTCGACGGGGCGCAGCACACGTTCTGGCGGGTGGACCCGGAGCGGCTGCGGCGCGCGCTGGAGAGCTGAGTCACAGCGCCGGGCGCACAACCGCTCAACCCGGCCCCGCGGCCCCGGGGACCAAGGTGGCCAGGCCCGTTCGAAGCGGATACTCGTCTACATTGGGGGGCGATTCGGTCGCGGGGGCGGACATCCATGAGGAGAGTGTGAGGTTTTGCCCCCGTCGGGTACTCAACGCGTGCGCGCGCTCACCGGTTCCACGGTGGCGTGCGGGGGGCGCGTGACCCCGGTCACTTTGCCCGGACAAAACAGACACCGTCTTTGTGCACGCGTTCACAAAGACATAGCCTGCTTCAGACGGGGCGGTCCGGGGACGAGCGACCGCCCACAGCCCCGCTCTACCCGCAGGAGCACCGTGGCAACTGGCCGAACTCACCGACCGGCGACCCGCAGCCGAGGGATTCCCGAGGCCACGGTCGCCCGCCTTCCGCTGTACCTCCGCGCGCTCACCGCACTGTCCGAGCGCTCGGTGCCCACGGTCTCCTCCGAGGAGCTGGCGGCCGCCGCCGGGGTCAACTCCGCGAAGCTGCGCAAGGACTTCTCCTACCTCGGCTCCTACGGCACCCGCGGCGTGGGCTACGACGTCGAGTACCTCGTCTACCAGATCTCCCGCGAGCTCGGGCTCACCCAGGACTGGCCGGTCGTCATCGTCGGCATCGGCAACCTCGGCGCCGCGCTCGCCAACTACGGCGGTTTCGCCTCCCGCGGCTTCCGCGTCGCCGCGCTGATCGACGCCGACCCCGCGATGGCCGGCACCCCGGTCGCGGGCATAGCGGTGCAGCACGCGGACGAGCTGGAGCGCATCATCGAGGACAACGGCGTCTCCATCGGCGTCATCTCGACCCCGGCCGCCGCCGCGCAGCCCGTCTGCGACCGGCTCGTCGCCGCCGGCGTCACCTCGATCCTGAACTTCGCCCCGACCGTGCTGTCCGTGCCCGACGGCGTGGACGTGCGGAAGGTCGACCTCTCCATCGAGCTGCAGATCCTCGCCTTCCACGAGCAGCGCAAGGCCGGCGAGGAGGCCGCGCAGGCCGCCCGGATCGAGGAGGGCGACGGCGTCGCCGTCCCCGCCCCGCCGCGCGGTGGGAGCACCGGGCGCAAGGGCCCCGACGGCGAGGTCCCGGCGGTGATGCCGGCATGAGTCTGCTGGTCGTCGGCCTGAGCCACCGCAGCGCGCCGGTCAGCGTGCTCGAGCGGGCCTCGCTGTCCGCGGACGCGCGGGTCAAGCTGCTCCAGGACACGCTCGCCGCCGAGCCCGCCGCCGAGGCGACGGTGCTCGCCACCTGCAACCGCATCGAGCTCTACGCCGACGTGGACAAGTTCCACGCCGGGGTGGCCGAGCTGTCGACGCTCCTCGCCCAGCACAGCGGCGTCGGGCTCGACGAGCTCACCCCCTACCTCTACGTGCACTACGAGGACCGGGCCGTGCACCACCTGTTCTCGGTGGCGTGCGGACTGGACTCGATGGTCGTCGGCGAGGGGCAGATCCTCGGCCAGATCAAGGACGCGCTCGCCGTGGGGCAGGAGCTGCACACCGCGGGCCGGCTGCTGAACGACCTGTTCCAGCAGGCCCTGCGGGTCGGCAAGCGCGCCCACTCCGAGACCGGCATCGACCGCGCCGGGCAGTCGCTCGTCACCTTCGGCCTTCAGCAGCTCGCCGGGGACGCGGAGCTCACCGACTGGGCCGCCGGCAAGCGCGCCCTGGTCATCGGCGCCGGCTCGATGTCCTCCCTCGCCGCGGCCACCCTGGCCCGCGCGGGCGTGCGCGAGATCGTCGTCGCCAACCGCACCGAGGCCCGCGCCGAGCGGCTCGCCGCGATCCTGGGCGAGCCCGGCGGGACCGGCGTCGCGGCCCGCGCGGTCCCGATGAGCGCCGTCGAGAAGGAGATGGCGGCGGCCGACGTCGTCGTCTCCTGCACCGGCGCGACCGGCCTGGTGCTCACCGCCGACGCCGTCGACGCGGCCGTCGGCGAGCGCCCCCTGTACCTGCTCGACCTGGCCATGCCCCGCGACGTCGACGCCGCAGCGCACCGGATCACCGGCGCCCGGCTCGTCGACATCGAGTCGCTGGCCGAGGCGTCCGCGGACGCCCCCATGGCCGCGGACGTCGACCTCGTCCGCACCATCGTCACCGGCGAGGTGGCCGCCTTCGGGGCGGCGCAGCGGGCCGCGACGATCACTCCGACCGTGGTCGCGCTCCGGGCGATGGCCGCAGAGGTCGTCGCCGGCGAGATCGCCCGGCTCGACGGGCGCCTGCCCGAGCTGGGCGAACGGCAGCGGGCCGAGATCACCCAGACCGTCCGGCGGGTGGTCGACAAGCTGCTGCACGCGCCGACCGTACGGGTCAAGCAACTGGCCGGGGAGCCCGGCGGGGCCGGGTACGCGGACGCGCTGCGGACGCTCTTCGACCTCGACCAGGACACCGTCGCCTCCGTCAGCCGGGCCGGCGCGGGCGACACCCATGTAGAGGACCTCAAGAACCGAGGGCGAGTATGACCGAGAAGCCGGCACTCAGGCTGGGCACCAGGCGGAGCAAGCTCGCCATGGCCCAGTCCGGCCAGGTGGCCGACGCCGTACGGCAGTTGACGGGCCGTCAGGTCGAGCTCGTCGAGATCACGACCTACGGCGACGTCTCCCGTGAGCACCTCGCGCAGATCGGCGGCACGGGCGTCTTCGTGACCGCGCTGCGCGACGCGCTGCTGCGCGGCGAGGTCGACTTCGCGGTCCACTCGCTGAAGGACCTGCCGACCGCCCAGCCCGACGAGCTGACGCTCGCCGCCGTCCCGCCCCGCGAGGACCCGCGGGACGTGCTGGTCGCCCGGGACGGGCTGCGCTTCGAGCAGCTTCCGGCCGGCGCCCGGATCGGCACCGGTTCGCCCCGCCGGGCCGCGCAGCTCAACGGCTACGCGCTGGCCCACGGGATGCGGATCGAGACCGTGCCGATCCGCGGGAACATCGACACCCGCGTCGGCTACGTCACCCAGGGGGAGCTGGACGCGGTGGTCCTCGCCGCGGCCGGACTCAACCGGATCGGCCGGAGCGCGGACATCACCGAGCTCCTGTCGACCGAGACCGTACTGCCCGCCCCCGGCCAGGGGGCACTGGCGATCGAGTGTGCTGCGACCAGCACCGAACTCGCCGCAGCGCTCGCCGAGCTCGACGACCCGTTCACCCGGGCCGCCGTGACCGCCGAACGCGCCCTGCTCGCCGCCCTGGAGGCCGGTTGCAGCGCACCCGTGGGGGCGCTCGCCGACCTGCTGGCCGACGGGCAGGCTGTCACCGAGATGCGCCTGCGCGGCGTCGTCGGCACGACCGACGGCACCGAGCTGGTGCAGCTGTCCACCACCGGTCCCGTACCCGTCACGCCCGACCAGGCGGAAGCTCTCGGACGCGGCCTCGCCGCCGAGATGCTCGCCAAGGGTGCGGCCGGTCTTATGGGGGAGCGAGCACGATGAACCCCGCCATTGTCCCTTCCGCCCCACTGCCTTCGGCGCCCGCGGGCGCCGCCGGGCAGGGGCACGTCACGTTCCTGGGCGCCGGCCCCGGCGATCCGGGCCTGCTCACCCTGCGGGCCGTCGAGGCGCTGTCCGTCGCCGACGTGCTGGTCGCCGAGGAGCACGTCCTCGACGTCGTGCGCACGCACGCGCGGGCAGGCGTCGACGCGCCTGACATGACGTCAGCTGAGTCCGCCGCCGCCCATCTTGTCATGCAGGCCGCGCGCGGCGGCAAGCGGGTCGTCCGTGCGGTGAGCGGGGACCCCGGGCTCGACTCGGCGACCGGCGAGGAGATGCTCGCCTGCGCCGCGGAGGGCATCCCCTTCGAGGTGGTGCCGGGCATCGCCGCCGCGGTGGGCGTGCCCGCCTACGCCGGCGTGCCGCTGCGGGACGCCGAGGGCGCCGACGTGCGCTTCGTCGACGCGCGCACCGCGTCGGAGACGTGCTGGGCGGAGGTCGGGGGCAGCGACGGGACGGTCGTGGTGTCCGTCGCGCTGGAGTCGGTGGTCGCCGCGGCGAGCGAGCTGGTCTCCGCGGGCCGCAAGCCCGACACCCCGATGACGGTCACCGTCGCCGGGACCACCACCCGCCAGCGGACGTGGAACGCGACGCTCGGCACGGTCGCCCAGGTGCTCAAGCAGGCCAAGGTGCTGCCGTCGGTCGACGGGCAGCAGCCCGTCATAGCCGTCGTGGGGGAGCGCTCGGCCGCCGCCCGGCGCGAACAGCTCTCCTGGTTCGAGTCCAAGCCGCTCTTCGGCTGGCGGGTCCTGGTGCCGCGCACCAAGGAGCAGGCCGCCTCGCTCTCCGACCAGCTGCGCTCCTACGGCGCGGTGCCGCACGAGGTGCCGACGATCGCCGTCGAGCCGCCGCGGACCCCGCAGCAGATGGAGCGGGCCGTGAAGGGCCTGGTCACCGGCCGCTACGAGTGGATCGCCTTCACCTCCGTCAACGCGGTGAAGGCGGTGCGGGAGAAGTTCGAGGAGTACGGGCTCGACGCGCGCGCCTTCGCCGGGATCAAGGTCGCGGCGGTCGGCGAGCAGACCGCGGCCGCGCTGGTCGACTTCGGCGTGAAGCCGGACCTGGTGCCGAGCGGCGAGCAGTCCGCGCGCGGCCTCCTGGAGGACTGGCCGCCGTACGACCCGGTCTTCGACCCGATCGACCGGGTGTTCCTGCCGCGGGCCGACATCGCGACGGAGACGCTGGTCGCCGGTCTGATCGAGCTCGGGTGGGAGGTCGACGACGTCACGGCGTACCGGACCGTGCGGGCGTCGCCGCCGCCGGCGGACACGCGTGAGGCGATCAAGGGCGGCGGCTTCGACGCGGTGCTGTTCACCTCGTCGTCGACCGTGCGGAACCTGGTCGGGATCGCGGGCAAGCCGCACAACGTGACCGTGATCGCGTGCATCGGGCCCGCGACCGCGAAGACGGCGGAGGAGCACGGGCTGCGGGTCGACGTGATGGCCCCGGAGCCGTCCGTGACCCGGCTCGCGGAGGCGCTCGCCGAGTTCGGCGCGGGGCGCAGGCTCGCGGCGCTCGAGGCGGGCGAGGTCGTCTCGCGGCCGTCGGAGAAGCGGCCGGGCGCGCGGCGGCGGCGGACGGTCTGACAAGGTGTGGGGGCCGACGGCCCCCACACCCGTTTCCGGGGGCTTCGGCCCCCGCGACGCGGAACGACGTGCTCGGCAGCGCACCGGCGGCCGAGCCGAGATGTGTGAGGCGAACTCCCCATGACCTACGGCAACTTCCCCGGCACCCGTCCCCGCCGGCTCCGGACCACCCCCGCCATGCGGCGCATGGTCGCCGAGACGCGGCTGCACCCGGCCGACCTGATCCTGCCCGCGTTCGTGCGGGAGGGGATCTCCGAGCCGGTCGCCATCGGGGCGATGCCCGGCGTCGTGCAGCACACGCGGGACACCCTGCGGAAGGCCGCCGTGGAGGCGGTCGAGGCCGGCGTCGCGGGGATCATGCTGTTCGGGGTGCCGGAGGACGCGAAGAAGGACGGGGTCGGGACCGCCGGCACCGACCCGGACGGGATCCTGCAGGTCGCGCTGCGGGACGTCCGGGCGGAGGTCGGGGACGACCTCGTCGTCATGTCCGACCTGTGCCTCGACGAGTACACCGACCACGGCCACTGCGGCGTCCTCGACGCGGCCGGTCGGGTCGACAACGACGCCACCCTGGAGCGGTACGCCGAGATGGCGCAGGTCCAGGCGGACGCCGGCGCGCACGTCGTCGGGCCGAGCGGGATGATGGACGGCCAGATCGGCGTCATCCGCGACGCGCTGGACGGCATCGGCCGCGAGGACGTGGCGGTCCTCGCCTACACCGCGAAGTACTCCTCCGCGTTCTACGGCCCGTTCCGCGAGGCCGTCGGCTCGTCGCTGACCGGCGACCGCAAGACGTACCAGCAGGACCCGGCCAACGTGCGGGAGTCCCTGAAGGAACTCGCGCTCGACCTCCAGGAGGGCGCGGACATGGTCATGGTCAAGCCCGCCGGCCCCTACCTGGACGTCCTCGCCAAGGTCGCGGACGCCGTCGACGTCCCCGTCGCCGCGTACCAGATCAGCGGTGAGTACGCGATGATCGAGGCCGCCGCGGAGAAGGGCTGGATCGACCGCGAGAAGGCGATCCTGGAGTCCCTGACGGGCATCAGGCGCGCGGGCGCGGACATGATCCTGACGTACTGGGCGACGGAAGTGGCCCAGGGCCTGCGGTAGTCGACACACGAGAGGAGCCCCCGCCGGACGGATCCGGCG
>NZ_JBHWZH010000159.1:0-12572 GCF_042728285.1 Streptomyces sp. NPDC060194
GGCCGCAGCAACCGCGACCCGCCCGCCCCGCCGTCACGACCGGCGGCCGTACGGCCGGTCGGTGACACGACCGGCCGCCGTCACGGCCGACCGCCGTCAGCCGACGTAACTCGCCTCGCGCGACGCCCCCGCCCCCGCGAGCGCCGCGCCGAAGTTGCGTTCGACGCGCGACTTCTCCGTCGCGTCGGGGAACGGGTTGGTGCACCCGACGCCCGCACTGGAGCCGGACATCAGGCTGGAGCAGGGACCGGGCTTGCGGTCCGGGAGGCCGAGGATGTGGCCGAACTCGTGGGACGAGATGCGGACGGTGTTGTAGCCCTCGTTCACGGCCTGCCGGCCGATCCAGACGGTGCCGTTGCCGAGGGATGTGGTCTGGGCGCGCGGCCACCCGTTGTCGGCGATGACGCGGATGTTGGCGCGCTGACCGGTCGCGACGGGCCGCAGCTCGACGCCGTCGACGCTCTCGTTCCAGATCGCCGCGCCGCGGTCGACGGCGGTGCGGAACTCCGCGGACGCGCCCGCGTCGTAGGTGACGACGCGGGGGGCGAGCGCGGTGGCGCGGTCCGCTGCGGGGGACGGGGCCGCGTACGCCTGACCGCCGGCGAGGGCGGAGGTCAGCATCACCGCGGCGGCCAGGGCGCGCGGGACGGTGCGGAAGGACATGGCATGCCTCCAGGTGGGGGGATTGCGTGCTCATGACACGCTGGAGGCTGCGGGCGTGCGGCGCAAGGGGCTGAATCCGTCAATCGGCCCGCACCGACCGCCCGGTGCTCACGCCTCCTCGCCCCCCTCCTCGGCGTCGAGCCGGGCCAGCCCCGCCGTCCAGCGCTCCCGGCGCTGCGCCTCGTCCTGCTCCCACCAGGGCGGCTGCCCGCGCTCCCCCAGCGCCGTCTTCGCCGCGTGCACGCGGGCGCGGGCGGCCCGCTCGGCGGCCTCGTCCCCGGCGCGCAGGGCCGCGCCGACCGCGCGGCGGGCGGCCATGAGGTGGTGCCGCAACCGGTCCGCGGCGTCCGCCGGAACGGCCGGGTCGGTGGCCCGCCAGCGGCGGCCCTTGATCAGGACGTGGTGGCCGTCGGGGGTGCGCTCGGGTTCCGTCACACCGGCACTCCTCCCCGGCGGCCCGCCGGACGACGCGCCAGCGCCTCCGTACGGCCCAGCCTCAGCGGGTGTCGCCCTGCCAGTCGAAGCGGCGGGGCGTGCCGGCGCGCGGCGCGTACTGCGCCCGGCCGCCGGGGCCGTAGCGGCCTATCTCGGTGGCCAGCTCGGCGCCCTCCCGCAGGCGGTCCGGGCTCCAGTCGGTGACGTCCAGGAGCAGGCCGTCGAGCGGGCCCCCGACCAGCTCGACGTACGCGCGCCCCGGCCGGGGACCGGGGTCGGGGTCGTCGTGGTCCGCCCCGTAGACCCGGCCCCGCAAGATCTGCTCGTCCATGTGCCGCTCGTCCATGGTCCGAAGCATGGCATCCGGCACTGACAACGCCCCCCGCCGCGGCCGTCAGAGCGCGGGCCGGTCCGTGCGGTAGACGTAGTGCGCGCGGTCGTCGACCGGGTTGTCCGGCTCCAGGGAGGCCTCGCCGACCCGGTGCAGGCCGGCCTTCTCCAGGGCCCGCCAGGACGGCCGGTTCCCGGCGTGGACGGGGACGATCACGGCCGTCACGTCCGGGTGGTCCGTCCAGGTCGCGGCCACCACCGCGCGGATGATCCGCGGTCCGAGCCCGCGGCCCACCCGGCCGGGGTCGCCGACGAGGTAGTCGACGGTCGCCGTCCCCTCCGGCAGCTCGACCTGGCCCACCAGCTCCGCCCACTCCTGCGGGTAGTCGGCGAACCGCGAGCGCTGCACCAGCGCGACCGGCTCGCCGTCGACCGACACCAGCAGGTCCTCCGACGGCTCCTCGCCCCGCGCCGCGGCCCCGAAGTCCCGGGCCACCGCCTCGGCCGTCGTCTCGTGGCACCACCACCGGGCGACGTGCGGCTGCGCCAACCAGGTGCGGAGCAGCGGGAAGTCGGACTCGCGCAGGCGGCGCCAGGTGATCACAGGGGGCTCCTCGGCCGAAGTGGCGGAGCCAAGGGGTACCACGCGGCCGCCGAGGTCCGCCGGGGATCACGCGCCCGCCCCGCATCCGTCCGCCCCGTCCGGCGGACGCCGAGCGGCCCCCCGGTCCGCGGGCGCCGAGGTGACGGTGCTCTCTCGCGCGCGGGCCGGGGGGCCGCTGGGTGCCGGCCCCGTGCGGGGCCGGGACTCGGTCAGGCCGCCAGTTCCGGCGCCTCGTCCGTGGTGCCGCGGGGCGCGGGCACGGCCTGCGGCGTGGTGCTCTGCGCTGCGGCCAGGACGGCGTCGGCGGCCTCGACGGCCTCCTCGATCGTCCGGGTCGCGGTGGTGACGCACAGGGTGTAGACGACGTCCTCGACAGCGCGGGCGGTGAGGTCGGTGGGCTGCCGGTGGTGGGCGATCCGGGCATCGGCGTAGCGGGCCAACAGAGCGCGCAGCGTGGCGGCGTGAGGCTTGAGCATGGCGTTTTCTCCCTTGTCCTCTGACTACATGTCCGCTGCAGCCGGAGCCATGCCACGCCGTGTCCATTTCGTGACCTACGACACACCGCGCCCGACCTCGTGCGCGTGTGCGGAGGATGCGGCTTTCACGGCCGGGTGGCGCCCTGTCCGAACGCGTCGGTCACGCAGTCCGCGCGGCACCCCGCCGCCTCGTACCGCCGCCGCAGCGCCTCCGCGGCCTCGTCGCGGGTGAGGTGGGCGCGGCCGTAGTGCCGCAGCGCGACGTCGAGGACGTCGTCCACGGTGACGATCACCGGCTCGCCGCGCCCGGCCTCCCGCCGCGCCGCCGCGATGGCCATGTCGGCCGACCGCAGCAACTGCCGTGCCCGTGACCGCCGTTCCGCCCGCGCCGCCCGTTCCGCCGACCACGGGCCGATCGCCCTGCCCCGCCACCGGAACCCGGTGGCGACGAGGAGCAGACCGGGCACCACGAACGCGAGCACGCCGAGGGACTTGGCCATGACCCTAGCGTCCCGGACCGCCACCGCGGCCGCAACGCCCGCGCGACGCAGGGGTGTCGGGCCCGCTCAGAGGGGCTTCCGTTCGGTGAGGACGGACCCGAGGAAGATGCCCGCGGCGATGGCGGTGACGACGGTGACCATCTCGGTGAGGTCCTTGAAGCCCTGCGCGGAGTAGCCGCCGGCGAGGGCGGTGAGGCCGCGCAGGCCGAGCGAGCCGACGGTGAGGGTGAAGAAGCCGGGGAGCAGCAGGAGGACCCGCGGCGGCTGCGCGGGGTGGCGGGCGGCCCAGCTCGCCGCCGCGCCGAGGACGGTCGCGGCGGCGAAGGCGGCGCCGGCCTCCCCGACGTGGTGGGTGAGGAAGGTCTGCACCCCGACGGTGAGGTAGACGAGCAGCAGCAGTTGCGGCAGGTACCGCAGCGGGATCGCGAAGGCGAGCATGCTGCCGACGGTGAACGGGATCCAACTCACCACCAGGACCCACACCGGCAGTTCGGGCGGCGCGGCGGTGTCGAAGAGCACGTCGGGTTCCCGGTCGGCGAGCGCGAGGCCGAGCAGTACGCCGAGGTAGAGCTGGACGAGCAGGAAGATCGAGTACACCAGCCGGATCGCCCCGGTGGTGACGTGCCCGGCGGCGAGTTCGGCCGCGGCGGCGCTCAGGTAGTCGCCGGGGATGAAGTAGAACAGCGCCGGCAGCATGAGCAGCACCGGTCCGCCGTACCCCGGATCGCGGGCGAAGACCGCGGCCGCGACCAGCGCGACGGCCGTCGCGGCGACCAGCGGCAGGACCAGGGTGAACCGGGGCGAGCGGTTCGCGGCGACGGCGAGCCCGCCGGAGACCGCGGCGAGCACGGCGGTGCTGCCCAGCTCGTACCAGGTGGCCTGCACGAGCGGCGCGAAGCCGACCGAGAAGAGCACGATGCCGAGGAACTTCAGCCACCACGGGTACGGCGGCCGCGACTCCATGATCGCGACGAGCCGCCGGTCCGCCTCGTCGAGCCCGACCCGTCCGGCCTCGACGTCGCCGAGCAGCGGCTTCAGGGCGGCGACCTGGTCCATGCGGAAGATCTCCGGGAACCCGCGCACGTTGACGGTCGTGGTGCGCCCCTCGGAGGACACCGACAGCGTCGCCCGCTCGGGCACGAGCAGCAGCGTCGCCGCGCCGCCGAACTCCCGCGCCGCCGCCATCACCGACTCGTCGATGTCCTCCGCGCCCTCGGCGCTGCACGTGAGCTGCAGCTCCGTCAGCCGGCTCAGGAAACCCACCAGCCGCTCGTGCCCGCCCTCCCGGACGGGGAGGACGTCGTCATCCAGTGCGGGCATCGATCGGGGCCCCCTTCTCCGGTGCGGTGGATCCCAGGGACCGTGCGGCCCGCCGTGGCGGTGTCCGTTATATCCACCCCTCGGCGCGCACCGCCGCCACCGGGCCCGGGCGGGACGCCGGAGGGGGCCGGATGGCCGAGCCGTGCGGGGCGATCCGGTCGCGGACGGTGATAATCGCCGCCGGTGGAGCGACGGGATCGGAGTGGAGATGTGGGTCTACGGGGCGCTCGTCGTGGTCGCCGCCTTCCTGTGCGGGGCGGCGGCCGCCCGGCTCTGGCACCGGTTCGTCGGCCCGCGCGGGAGCGCCGACGGGCTGCCCCTCCTCGCGGCCTCGTGCGGCACGGTCGCGTCGCTGTACGTCCTGACCATCGCGTTCCTGATCGTGAGCGCCACTTCGAGCCTGGGTGGCGCGCGGGCCGACGCGGAGGCCGAGGCCGCCGCACTGCGGCAGGCGTACCTCGCGGCCGGGCAGCTCGATCCGGCCGAGCGGCGCGAGGTGCGCGGCGCGGTGCGCGCCTACGCGGACACGGTGATCGACGACGAGTGGCCCGAGCTGGCCCGCGACAAGGCCTCGCGCGAGGCCTGGGAGCGCCTCGACGGCCTGAACTCCCTGACCTACGGCGTCGACAGCGGCAGCCCGCGGGCGCGCGACGACGTGCGCCAGGCGGTGAACACCGTCTACGAGCAGCGCAGGCACCGGCTGGCGGCAGCGGCGGACCGGCTCCCGGGCATCCTGGTCGCCTTCCTCGTCGTGACGGCGGTGGTCGCGCCGCTCTACTTCCTGCTGGCGGGCTGGCCCTCCGGCGTCCGCGCCACCGCGTGCCTGGGCGTGCTGTGCGCCCTGTTCGCGTCGGGCATCTGGATCGTCCTGCAGCTCAACCAGCCCTTCGGCAGCGGGGTGCGGGTCTCCCCGGCGAGCTTCCAGGAGGCACTGGCGCGGATGGACCAGATCGACGAACGCCCGGCCGTGCGGCGCTAGTCGAGCGTCAGCCGTCCCGGGCGGCCAGGAGCCGGCGGGTGCAGGGGGACAGGAACACCCCGTCGGGGTCGAGGGTCGCGCGGACGGCGGCGAAGTCGTCCCAGCGCGGGTAGCGGTCGCGCAGCGCGGCCGCGTCCAGGCCGTGCAGTTTGGCCCAGTGCGGGCGGCCGCCGATACCGGCGAGGACCCGCTCGGCCGCGCGCAGCCATCCGGTGCGCCCGGGGGCGCGCGGGGCCGCCAGGTTGATCCAGGCCGTCGGGCGGCCGTGGGCGGGCCCGAGCCAGGTCGGTTCGGCCGGGCCCGGCCGCAGCTCCACCGGCAGCGGGCTGACGAAGCCGGTCGCCGCCAGCGCCGCCCGCAGCCCCGCGACGGCCTCCGGCAGCCGGTCCAGGGCGACGGCGTACTCGAGCGCCGCGAACCGGCGGCGCTGCGGGAACACGGCGGCGCGGTGCGCGGGCGCCCGCAGGGGCGGGCCCGGCCGCGGCCGGCCGGGTGCCGCGGCGATCCGGGCGACGGGCGCGGGGAGCGGCAGTCGGGACGCCGCCGCCCGCAGTCCCGCGCGGGCCGCCGGGCCCGGGCGCGCGACGGGGGCGGGCGCGGCGGGGCGGCAGCCGGGGCCGTGGACGTGCCAGGTGCGGACGAGGACGACGTCCTGCCAGGGGAACCAGAACGCCGACACGTGCTCGGCCGACCGCGCCCAGCCCTCCGGGTCCGCCGTCAGGGCGTCGAGGGGGGCGGTGCGCTCGTGGCGGCAGAGCACCCCGTCCGGCACGCAGCGCAGGGCGACCCGCGTGACGACGCCGAGCACGCCCAGGGACAGCCGCAGGGCGTCGAGCCGGGGGTCGGCCGCGCCGACGTCGAGCACGTCGCCCGTGCCGGTGACCACCCGGACGCCCGCGACCTGCGCGGAGAGCGAGGCGTGGCGTCCGCCGCCGTGGGTGCCGGTGGCGATCGCGCCCGCGAGCGTCGGCGCGGTCGTGGTCGCGAGACCGCCGACGGTCAGTCCGCGGCGGTGGAGGGTTTCGCCGAGCTCGCCGAGGGTGGTGCCCGCGCCGAAGCCCGGGCAGTCCTCCGCGGCCGGTTCCTCCGCGGCCTCGGGCCCCGTCAACTGCCGTGTGTCGAGCAGCAGTCCGGTCGTGCTCACGAGCGGGGCGAACGAGTGCCCCGCTCCGACCGCGCGCACGGGTACACCCCGCTCCCGTGCGGCGCGGACGAGGTCGACCACGTGGTCCTCGTCGCGCGCCACGACCCGCAGCGCGGGCGAACAGCGCGCCGAGCGGCCCCAGTTCCGCCACGCGCGGCTCATCTGCGGCGCACCGCGGCCGCCTTGACGGCCGCCGGCCGCCGTACGACCGGATCCGCCTGCGCCACCTGCTCCGCGATCCACGCGTAGGTGGGGACGAGCCCCTGTGCCAGCGGGATGCCCGGCTCCCAGCCGAGCGCCGAGCGGATCAGCGTGTTGTCGCTGTTGCGTCCGTGGACTCCTTGCGGCGCGGTGAGGTCGTACCGGTGCCGGAGCCGCACCCCCGCGACCTCCTGCACGAGGCGGGCGAGTCGTTCGACGGTGACCAGTTCGGCCGTGCCCAGGTTCAGCGGTTCGGCGACGTCTCCGTCCATGATCCGCCGGATGCCCTCGACGCAGTCGTCGACGTACATGAACGACCGGGTCCGCGAGCCGTCGCCCCACACCTCGACGGCGTCCGCGCCGTCCCGGACCGCGCGCGCCACCTTGCGGCAGAGCGCCGCGGGGGCCTTCTCGCGGCCGTCGTCCCACGAGCCGTGCGGGCCGTAGACGTTGTGGAAGCGGGCGACGCGCAGGGTCATGCCGAAGTCCTCGGCGAAGTGGCGGCACATCCGCTCGGAGAACAGCTTCTCCCAGCCGTAGCCGTCCTCGGGCTGGGCGGGGCAGGCCATGTCCTCGCGCAGGGGCGTGACGCGGGCGTCGTCCTGCCGGTAGGCGGGGTAGACGCAGGCGGAGGAGGCGTAGAAGTAGCGGGCGGCGCCGTGCTCGCGGGCGGCGAGCAGCAGATGGGTGTTGATCAGCACGGAGAGCATGCAGGCGGCGCGGTTGTTCTCGATGAAGCCGATGCCGCCCATGTCCGCGGCAAGGTTGTACACCTCCCGCACACCCGCCGCCGCGCGCAGGCACTCCTCGCGCAGCGCCAGGTCGGAGCGGACGTTGCGGGCCGCGGGGTGCAACTGGTGCCAGGCGTCGAGGGGTTTGACGTCGACGGCCCGGACGTCGCGGCCCTCGGCGAGCAGTCGGGCGACGAGGTGGCCGCCGATGAACCCTCCGGCGCCGGCGACCAGGACGGTTCCGTCCTGCGAGGGGGCGCGTATCGCCATGGGTGAACTCCCTTTCTGGTCAACGGTGTTCAGCGGCGTCGGGCTGTCACAGCACCGCGGTGAAGCGGTCGGCGACCGCCCGCACGTCGAAGGCGTCCCGCGCCCAGGCGTGTCCCGCCCGGCCGAGGGAGGCCCGCAGCGCCGGATCGCGCAGCAGCCGGAGCGCGGCCGCCGTGACGGCGGCGGGGTCGGCCGGGTCGGCGAGGAGGCCGCCGCCGGATGCGGTCAGGACGCGCGCGCTCTCCGAGCCCGGGGGCGCGGCGGCGAGCACGCAGCGGCCGGCCGCGAGGCACGCGAGCAGCTTCGAGGGGGCGGAGACGTGCGCGGCGTCGTGGGCGAGGGTGACGAGCAGGACGTCGGCCGCGGCGAGCATGGCCGGCACCTCCGCGTACGGGCGCACGTCGAGCAGGGTGAGCCGGGTCAGGTCCTCGGCGCCGCGGCGGCGCTCGAGCAGCTCGCGCCCGCTGCCCTGGCTGACCACGACGACCTGCCCCAGGCCTTCGCGCGCGCAGAGCGCGGCGAGGTCGGCGAGGAGGCCGGGGGCGTGGCGGTCGTCGAGCGTGCCCGCGTACAGCAGGACCGGGTCGCCGGCGGCCGCGAACCGGGCGGCGGGCTCCCAGTGGGCGGCAGCCCCGTTCCCGCCGGTCTCCTCGGCCGCCCAGTTGGGGATCACGCTCACCCGCTCGCGCGGGACGCCACGCGCGTACGCGGCCCCGGCGAAGCCGTCGGTCACCGCGACGACGTGGTCGCTGCCGCGCAGGGTGTCGCTCTCGCACGCGGCGGTCCGCGGGTCGGCGGCCGGGGCGGCCCCGTACACGTCCTGCAGCCAGTACACGTACCGCCACCCCTGTGCGCGGGCGGTGGCCAGGAGCGCCGCCTGCACCTGCGGCCGGGCGTTCGCGGAGAGCAGCGTCACCCGCCCGCCGGCCCCGTCGGCGCGCCACTCCCCCGCGGCCCGCAGGCACGCGCGGCGTACGGCGGCCGCGTACGACGCCGGGCCGGGTCCGGATGGATCACGCGGACCGGCCTGCTCGTCGTGCTCGCCCACGGCCCGCAGCCGCGCGCCTCCCGGCCGCTCGCGCAGATCGCCCCGCGGCCCCGGCCCGTCGGCCCCGTACAGGTGCGTGACGCTGCGCCCCCGGCGGGCCAGCTCGTGGCTCAGGCCGACGGGGAAGGGGTGCCCGAGCCGGTCGTGCACGAGCAGCACACGACCACCGGCACCGTCCTGAGCTGCGGCGACGTTGGTTTCCACCCCGTCACGCTAGGCCCCGGGGCCGGGGACGGCGACCCGGGCGTGTCGGCCGGGCCGGAACGGCCGAAGGCCGCGGCAAAGGTGCCGCGGCCCCTCCGGATGCCGGCGGCCGGGCATGCGGGCCGCCGTGCGCGGGTTACTGCGTCGCGCGGCGCGCCGCGCCCTCCTCCGTCGACTCGTCGGCCGTGCGGAGGTTGCCGCCGGCGGTCTCCAGGTGGGCGCGGACGAACCACTGGAAGTGCTCCAGGTCGCGCAGCTGCTCGATCATGAGGTCCTCGGTGGCGGGGTCGATCTCGCCGACCGTCTCGATCGCCTTGCGGACGCTCTCCACGACGCCGGTGTAGACGACGTCGAGTGCGCCCAGGTGGGCGATCGCGTCCGCGCGGCCGATGCTGTAGTCCTCCCACTTGCGCGAGGAGACCAGCGCGCCGGGGGTGCCGAGGGCGACCCCGCCGAGCGCGGCGATGCGCTCGGCGACGTCGTCGGCCATCTCGCGCACCCGGTCGACCTGCGGGTCGAGCATCTCGTGGACGGCGACGAAGTGCGGGCCGACCACGTTCCAGTGGATGTGCTTGAGGGTGAGGTGCAGGTCGTTCAGCGCGTGCAGCCGCAGCTGCAGCACGTCGATCAGGTTCGCGCCCTGCTCGACGGTGAGGCCGGGGACGGTGTAGCGGGGGGTGTTTCCGGAAGCCATGATGCGGGTGCCGCCTTGTCTGGTCCGACGTCGGGTTGCCGCCTCAGTGTTCCCACGGATCGGAACATCGCACCTGTTTCCACCCATCGGGGTGAGAAGGACGGTTTTCCGTCACCGCTTCCGCTGGGCGTCCGGCCTGGTCAGCAGGCGGATGACGTCCTGCTCGACCGCCCCGTGGGTGGCCGGAAGACCCCACTCCGCCTCCGCGCCCAGGTCGGTCAGGTGCGGGGCGATGGTGATCCCCTCCTCGTAGAGCTCGATGACCCGGGGGTTGATGTAGGAGGCCCGGCAGACGGTGGGGGTGTTGCCCATGTAGTGCGCGACCTCCTTCACGGCCCGGGAGACCGCCGTCCGGCGGGTCCGCACGGCGTCCACGGCCTGCGTCGACACCGCGAGGGCGACCGCGGCGAGGACGGTGGCGTGCCAGGTGCGGAAGTCCTTCGCGCTGATCTCGACGCCGGCCGCGTCGTTCAGGTACGCGTTCAGCTCGGCCGCGCGGACCTCGTGCCACGCCTTGCGGTCCCAGTAGACGAACAGCCGCTCGTCGGTGCCCTTGCGGCGGCGCAGCGCGGTGAGGGTCGCGCAGGTCGGCGGGTCGACGACGGCCCGGTCCCACTCCTTGCCGCTCTTGCCGACGTAGGTGATGTCCACCCGCCCCTTCGAGCAGGCGATGTGGCTGCGCAGCAGCGTGGTGAGCCCGTACGTCTGGTTCTCGCGGGCGTAGGCCTCGCCGCCGATGCGGAAGAACCCCAGGTCGAGCAGGCGGGCCCCGGCGGCGAGGACCCGCAGGCGGTCCAGGCCGCGGCGGTGGAGGTCGCTCTCGACGCGCTCGCGCAGGGCGGGCAGGGCGCGGGCGACGTCGAGGACGTGCTCGTGCTTGGCGGCGTCCTGCTCGGCGCGGAACCGCTCGTGGTAGAGGTACTGCCGCCGGCCGGCGGCGTCGGTGCCGGCCGCCTGGAGGTGGGCGTTGGGGTAGGCGCTGACCCACACGTCGGACCAGGCGGGCGGGATGACGAGCTCCTTGATCCGGCCCAGCTCGGCCGCGTCGGCCAGCCGTACGCCGTGGTCGTCGACGTAGGAGAACCCCCGTCCGCGCCTCTCCCGCCGGTAGCCGCGGCTCCCCGCCTTCACGTAACGCAGTCGCACGTCTGCTCACACCCCTCGGCCGGCCTGCTGGCTCTGCCGAGTATCACGCGGGGTGCGGGCGGCGGCGACGCGGGGAGGACGGCGTTCCCCGTTCGGGCGGCGGGTCGAACGGCTGTCGCCGGTTTGCGGGCGCGAAGTGCGGGGCGCGTTCGGGTTTGGCACCCTCGACAGTGGTTACGCGCAGCGCCGAGACCGGTCCCACGCGACGGCCGCGGCGCGGTCGCGCGTACGACGGACCCACCGCACATCCGGGAGGACGGACCCTCATGACCGACACCGACCGCCGACCGACCACCACCGACTCCGGCGCCCCGGTGGAGAGCGACGAGCACTCGCTCACCGTCGGCCCGGGCGGACCGATCCTGCTGCAGGACGCGTACCTGATCGAGCAGATGGCGCAGTTCAACCGGGAGCGGATCCCCGAGCGCCAGCCCCACGCGAAGGGCAGCGGCGCGTTCGGCCACTTCGAGGTGACCGCGGACGTCAGCCGCTTCACGAAGGCGGCGCTCTTCCAGCCGGGGACGCGGACGGAGCTGGTCACGCGGTTCTCGACCGTCGCCGGGGAGCGCGGCAGCCCGGACACCTGGCGCGACCCGCGCGGCTTCGCGGTGAAGTTCTACACCACCGAGGGCAACTACGACATGGTGGGCAACAACACCCCCGTGTTCTTCATCAAGGACCCGATGAAGTTCCAGCACTTCATCCGGTCCCAGAAGCGCCGCGCGGACAACAACCTGCGCGACCACGACATGCAGTGGGACTTCTGGACGCTCTCCCCGGAGTCCGCCCACCAGGTCACCTGGCTGATGGGCGACCGCGGCATCCCGCGGTCCTGGCGGCACATGAACGGCTACACCTCGCACACCTACATGTGGATCAACGCCGAGGGCGAGCGGTTCTGGGTGAAGTACCACTTCAAGACCGACCAGGGTGTGGAGACGTTCACCCAGGACGAGGCCGACCAGATGGCCGCGGTCGACACGGACTACCACACGCGGGACCTCTTCGAGCACATCCGCGACGGCGAGTACCCGAGCTGGACGCTGTACGTGCAGGTCATGCCGTACGAGGAGGCCGCCTCCTACCGGTTCAACCCCTTCGACCTGACCAAGGTGTGGCCGCACGGCGACTACCCGCTGCACGAGGTCGGGCGGATGACGCTCGACCGCAACCCCACGGACAACCACGCCGAGATCGAGCAGGCGGCGTTCCAGCCGAACAACTTCGTGCCCGGGATCGGGCCGAGCCCCGACCGGATGCTGCTCGCCCGCCTCTTCTCGTACGCGGACGCCCACCGCTACCGGATCGGCGGCAACTACCAGCAGCTGCCGGTCAACGCCCCCGTCGCGCCGCTGCACACGTACTCCAAGGACGGGGCGATGGCGTACCGCAAGACCACCGACCCGGTGTACGCGCCGAACTCCAAGGGCGGCCCGGCGGCGGACACCGAGCGCTACGGCTCGCCGCCGAGCTGGCACGCCGACGGCGAGATCACCCGCGCCGCGTACGTCTCGCACGCCGAGGACGACGACTGGGGGCAGGCCGGCACCCTCGTCCGCGAGGTCTTCGACGACGCGGGACGCGACCGCCTCGTCGACAACGTCGTCGGCCACCTGCTGAACGGCGTCACCGAGCCCGTCCTCCAGCGCGCCTTCGCCTACTGGTCGAACATCGACAAGACCATCGGCGAACGCATCGAGCAGGGCGTCCGCGCCAAGGCCGCCGAGAAGGACCCCAAGGCCGCCGACCAGTCCAACCCGGCCCGCACCTCCATGCAGGCCAAGGCCTGACGGCAGTGTCGGAGGCTCGCTCGTATACACATCAGAC
>NZ_JBHWZH010000160.1:0-12561 GCF_042728285.1 Streptomyces sp. NPDC060194
AGGGGGGCTCCACCCGCGCGGCCTCAAACTTCCCCAAGCTCTCGGCTTCGCTCGAGCAGGGGAGACCCCATCGCCGGGCTGAATTTCTGGCCCCCCGCGCGCCGGCCGGGCTGAAGTTTCTGGCGCCCGAGCGCGCCTTCGCCGCCGGGCGAAACCGGGGACGCGTCCGGCTTCCGGCGCGCCGGGGTGGCGAGGGGGTCACCCGTGTGGCGGAGGGGGGTGGCGGGGCGCGAGGAGAAGATCGATCGCGGGGAACCCGTGCGGTTACTGGGTTGTGCCCGCACACCCGCCCCCTGCGGGTCGTCGCCGAGCGTATTCGGAGAGTAGTTGTTGGCCCCCGATGTACGCGTCCGCACTTACGAAGGGTTATGGTGTAACTCCCCCCCTCGGGCCGGTCCGTATCCCCCCCACGGACCGGCCCGTTTTTTATGCCGCGCCCCGGGGGACGCGTCAGGCGCGGCCGGCCCAGATGTTGGTGCCGTCGGTGTCGACGGCGAAGGTGTCGATCTCCTTCAGCTCGGCCGCGGACAGCGGCTCCGCACCGAGCGCGGCGACGTTCTCCTCCAGCTGACGGACGCTGGACGCCCCGATGAGCGCGGAGGTCATCCGCGGGTCGCGCAGCACCCAGTTCAGGGCGAGCTGGGCGAGGGACTGCCCGCGCCGGGCGGCGATGTCGCCGAGGCCGCGCAGCCGGCGCAGGACCTCGTCGGAGAGCAGGTTCGGGTCGAGGGACTTGCCCTGGGTGGCGCGCGAGCCCGCGGGGACGCCGTCGAGGTACTTGTTCGTGAGCAACCCCTGGGCGAGCGGCACGAAGGAGATGCAGCCCATGCCGGCCGTCTCCAGCGTGTCGAGGAGGCCGTCGTCCTCGATCCAGCGGTTGATCATCGAGTAGGACGGCTGGTGGATGAGCGCGGGGACGCCCATCTCGCGCAGCAACCGCGCCGCCTCCGCCGTCTGCTCGGCGTTGTACGACGAGACGCCGACGTAGAGCGCCTTGCCCTGCCGCACCGCGGAGGCGAGCGCGCCCATCGTCTCCTCGAGCGGGGTGTCGGGGTCGAAGCGGTGCGAGTAGAAGACGTCGACGTAGTCGAGGCCCATCCGCTTCAGCGACGCGTCGAGCGAGGAGAGCAGGTACTTGCGCGAGCCCCACTCGCCGTACGGGCCGGGGTGCATGTCGTAGCCGGCCTTGGTGGAGACCACCAGTTCGTCCCGGTACGGGGCGAAGTCCTGCGCGAAGAGCTTGCCGAAGTTCAGCTCGGCGGAGCCGGGGGGCGGGCCGTAGTTGTTGGCCAGGTCGAAGTGGGTGACGCCGAGGTCGAACGCGCGGCGCAGGATGGCGCGCTGGGACTCCAGCGTGCGGTCGTCGCCGAAGTTGTGCCACAGGCCGAGCGAGATCGCCGGCAGCTTCAGCCCGGAGCGGCCGGAGCGGCGGTACTCCATGGCGTCGTAGCGGCCGTCGGCGGCCCGGTAGGAGGAGTGATCAGTCATGCCTCCTTGACTATCACGCTTATCACCAAGTCGTGACAGACCGGATTGGGCCGTACGACGCGGCCCCGGCTACTGTGCTGCCGGGGGGAAACACGCCCGGGAACGCGTCCGGGGGACCTGCCACATGCCTGCACCCGGAGGGGCGTCACATCGTGAACCTGCGCGACCTGGTCTACGGCCTGTACGAGCGTCGGGTGGACCGCCGCCTGGATCACGACCAGGTGCCCAAGCACATCGGCGTGATCCTCGACGGCAACCGCCGGTGGGCCAAGGCGTCCGGCGGGACGACGGTGCAGGGGCACCAGGCCGGTGCGGACAAGATCACCGAGCTGCTCGGGTGGTGCGCGGAGACGGACGTCGAGGTCGTCACCCTATGGATGCTGTCCACGGACAACTTCGACCGTGCGGAGTCCGAGCTGCTGCCGCTGCTCAGCATCATCGAGAACACGGTGCGGGGGCTCGCCGCGGACGGGCGGTGGCGGGTCCACCACGTCGGGACGATGGACCTGCTGCCCGCCCGCACGCAGGCCGTCCTCAAGGAGGCGGCCGCGGCGACGGAGGGCAACGGCGGGATACTCGTGAACTGCGCGGTCGGCTACGGGGGGCGGCAGGAGATCGCGGACGCGGTCCGCTCGCTGCTGCACCAGGCCGCGGCGCGGGGGACCAGCTTCGAGGAGCTGGCGGAGGTCGTCTCCACCGACCTCATCGCCGAGCACCTCTACACGCGGGGGCAGCCCGACCCGGATCTCGTCATCCGCACCAGTGGTGAGCAGCGGCTCTCCGGCTTCATGCTCTGGCAGTCCGCGCACAGCGAGTACCACTTCTGCGACGTCTTCTGGCCGGCCTTCCGCAAGGTCGACTTCCTCCGCGCGCTCCGGGACTACGCGGCCCGCCACCGCCGCTACGGTGGTTGAGCCCGGCTCGTCTTTCGGGGGCGCGCCCCCCTTCGCGGCTCCGCCGCGGATGCACGGGCTCCGCCCGCGCGGCCTCAAACGCCGGCCGGGCTGAGTTTCCTTACGGCTCGCGCCGAGCTTCGCGCCCCTCGGCGCCAACGCCGGCCGCCACCCCCACCCCGCCGTGGGCCATCGTGCCGCCCGGCGGCGACGTGGGCCGCCGCCCCCACCCCGCTGTGGGCAGTCGTGCCGCAGGGCGGCACGGGTGGGCACAGCCCACAGTGCCCAGCGCGGCGACGTGTGCGCCCACCGTCGTCGGCCCCCGCCCCGCAGGGGCGCTTCGCGGCTGCGCCGCGGGTACCGGGCTCCGCCCGGTGGCCTCAAGCGCCGGCCGGGCTGAGATTGTTGGGTGACCGCGCGCCGCCCGGGGCTGATTTATCGGCCCCCGCATGGCCGCGCTCGATGAAGGGCATACCTCCCCCAGGTCGGTGACCGGACAACCAAGTTCGGCCACCGCGAACAAGGAACGCGCGCGGCGCACCCGCCGCTCGCCCGGGAGGCCCCTTGCGCCAGCCAGGTCGTACCTCGCTGGAGGGCCGCACGGCCCGTGCAACGGTGCCGTCCGGCCCTCACGACCCGCGACGCCGCCGCACCCGTCGCACCCCGACCTCGTGCACGCCAAAGAGGGGGTACGTCCTTCCGTGGTGAACAGCTCTAAGCGCCGCCTTCCCGACCGGCGCACCTACGTTCTCGACACCAGCGTCCTGCTGGCCGACCCCAACGCCGTGTCCCGCTTCGACGAGCACGAGGTCGTGCTACCGATCGTCGTGGTGACCGAGTTGGAGGCCAAGCGGCACCACCCGGAGCTCGGGTACTTCGCCCGGCAGGCCCTGCGCCTGCTGGACGACCTCCGGGTCCGGTTCGGCCGGCTCGATGCGCCGCTCCCCATGGGCGACATCGGCGGCACGCTCCGCGTCGAGCTGAACCACTCCGACCCGAGCGTCCTGCCCGCCGGCTACCGGCTCGGCGACAACGACTCCCGGATCCTCGCGGTCGCGCGCAACCTCCAGGCCGAGGGGTACGACGTCACGGTCGTCTCCAAGGACCTGCCGATGCGGATCAAGGCGTCGTCGGTGGGCCTCCTGGCGGAGGAGTACCGGGCCGAACTGGCCATCACGGACTCCGGCTGGACGGGGATGACCGAGCTGCCGCTCTCCGGCGAGCAGGTCGACCTCCTGTTCACCGAGGAGACCCTGTACGTGCCGGAGGCGGCCGACCTCCCCGTGCACACCGGGCTGACGATCCAGTCCGAGCGCGGCAAGGCGCTCGGCCGGGTCACCGCCGAGGGCAACGTCCGCCTCGTGCGCGGCGACCGGGAGGCGTTCGGCATCAAGGGCCGCAGCGCCGAGCAGCGGATCGCCCTCGACCTGCTGCTCGACCCGGACGTCGGCATCGTCTCCATGGGCGGCCGGGCCGGCACCGGCAAGTCCGCGCTCGCGCTCTGCGCGGGCCTCGACGCGGTCCTGGAGCGCGGCCAGCACAAGAAGGTGATGGTCTTCCGCCCGCTGTACGCGGTCGGCGGCCAGGAGCTCGGCTACCTGCCGGGCAGCGAGGCCGAGAAGATGGGGCCGTGGGCGCAGGCCGTCTTCGACACCCTCTCGGCCGTCACCTCCCGCGAGGTGATCGAGGAGGTCCTCGGCCGCGGCATGCTGGAGGTCCTGCCGCTCACCCACATCCGCGGCCGCTCGCTGCACGACGCGTTCGTCATCGTCGACGAGGCCCAGTCCCTGGAGCGGAACGTCCTGCTGACGGTCCTGTCCCGGATCGGCGCCAACTCGCGGGTCGTACTCACCCACGACGTGGCACAACGGGACAACCTGCGCGTCGGCCGGTACGACGGAGTCGTCGCCGTCGTCGAGAAGCTGAAGGGGCATCCGCTCTTCGCCCACATCACCCTCAACCGGTCGGAACGCTCCCAGATCGCCGCGCTCGTGACCGAGATGCTGGAGGACGTGCAGCTCTGACGGAGGGTCAGTGCCAGACGCCGCCCGGAGAAGGTCAAGGACCTTACCCGGGCGGCGCCGTGTTACGCCGCAGTATCCGAAAAGACACCCGGATAAACGGCATGTGAGCTTTCCCACTGGTCACAGAATTGCCTCAAGGCGTGTCCTCGGGCAGAGTCTTGGACCTGTCAGGCCCCGCATACGACACTCCTGCCCCAAAACGCGTCTCACGAGCCGCGACCGGCCCCCGGGCCGCACAACTGAACACCGGTGTCGTCGTATGCCGCCCGAAGCACCACGCGACGCCCGCCCGTCCAGGGAGGGTGTCCACCGGGTCCGCGCCTCCCGTGACCGTGCAGTAGGAGGCCAGTGCCAGGGGCACGATTGCGTCCGCGAGGTCACGTCTCAAGCGGGCGACGCTGGAAGGAAACCGTGTGAGCCGGATCTCGGTTCGGGGAATCGCAGTGGCATCGGCCACCGCGGTCACCACCATCGGAGCCGTCGCGGGTGTTGCCTCGGGCAGCACCACGGAGAACCCCGCCAACGACTTCGAGGCCACCGCCGCCGACGCGACGCTCCTCGCGGACATCCCCGCCGGTCAGCACGCGCAGGTGCAGACCACGTCCCTCGCACAGCAGGCCGACGCGCAGGCGTACCAGGCCGACACCGCGGCCCAGACCTCCGCCCAGGAGGCCGCCCGCACCAAGGCCGCCGAGACGGCCAAGGCGAAGAAGGCCGCCGCCGACAAGGCCGCGGCGGAGAAGGCGGCCGAGGAGAAGGCCGCCAAGGAGCGCGAGGAGGCCGCCAAGGCCAGCCGCTCCGCCGAGCGCTCCAGCGGCGGCGGCGCGGACGCGTCCAGCTTCGCCCAGCAGAGCTCGTACACCGTGGCCCAGGTCCAGGCGATGGCCCGTCAGATGGTCCCCGCCGACCAGTTCCAGTGCTTCAGCAACATCGTGGACCACGAGTCCGGCTGGAACTACCGCGCGACCAACCCCTCCTCCGGCGCGTACGGCCTCATGCAGGCCCTCCCCGGCACCAAGATGGCCTCCGCCGGCGCCGACTGGCAGACCAACCCCGCCACCCAGCTCAAGTGGGGCCTCAGCTACATGGACGGCCGCTACGGCAGCCCGTGCGGCGCCTGGGAGTTCTGGCAGGCGAACAACTGGTACTAGGCGCACCGCCCGATTCCCCCGGGCCCGCGACCGAACCTCCGGCAGCCCCTCACCGTCCTTCGGTGAGGGGCTGCACGCGTGTACGGTCGTCACGGCTCAGACGGACCTGACGGGGTACACGTGCTGCGCACACGAGCGGCACACCGACGCGGGGGATGAGGGACAGAGCATGGCGAGACTGCCGGACTGGCTGGGACGGCTGGGAGCCGGGCTCACCCACGTGGGAACGCGGTTCGACGAACGCAGGGCCGCCGCGGACGCCGCCGGCGAGCACATCACCAAGCCCCGACCCGAGGAACTCGACGGGACCGCCGACCACGTCCCGCCGCCCCCCTCCTACGCGCCGGCGATAGCGGCCAGGCCCGAGCCGGCCGCCGCGATCCCCTGGGGGCTGCGGGTCGCCGCCGAGACCGCCTGGCGGTTCCTCGTCCTCGCGGGCATGGTCTGGGTGCTCATGCAGGTCATCTCGGCGGTCAGCCTCGTCGCCCTGGCCTTCACCGCCGCCCTGCTCGTCACCGCGCTCCTGCAGCCCACCGTCAGCCGGCTGCGCGGCTACGGGCTCCCCAAGGGGCTCGCCACGATGTGCACCGCCGTCCTCGGCTTCGTCGTCATGGGCCTGGTCGGCTGGTTCGTGGTCTGGCAGGTCATGGACAACATCGACACCCTCGCCGAACGGATCACGGACGGCATCGACGAACTCAAGCGCTGGGCCCTCGACAGCCCCTTCCACGTCACCGAGAAGCAGATCAACGACCTCGCCAAGACCGCCAGCGACGCGGTCGGCACCAACACCGAGGAGATCACCAGCGCGGGGATCGAGGGCGTCACCGTCCTCGCCGAGTTCTTCACCGGCATGGTCCTCGCGATGTTCTGCACGCTCTTCCTGCTCTACGACGGCGAGCGGGTCTGGAAGTGGGCGCTCAAGCTCGTCCCCGCCCAGGCCCGCCCCGGCGTCGCCGGCGCCGGCCCCCGCGCCTGGCGCACGCTGACCGCGTACGTCCGCGGGACGGTCCTCGTCGCGCTCATCGACGCCGTGTTCATCGGCATCGGCATCTACTTCCTCGACGTGCCGATGGCCGTGCCGCTCGCCGTGTTCATCTTCCTGTTCGCGTTCATCCCGCTGGTCGGCGCGGTGCTCTCCGGGGCGCTCGCCGTCGTCGTCGCCCTGGTCACCCAGGGGCCGTTCACCGCGCTGATGGTGCTGATCGTGGTGCTCGCCGTCCAGCAGATCGAGGGGCACATCCTCCAGCCGTTCATCCTCGGCCGCGCGGTGCGGGTGCACCCGCTCGCCGTCGTGCTCGCCGTCGCCTCCGGCGGGCTGCTCGCCGGGATCGGCGGCGCGGTCGTCGCCGTGCCGCTGGTCGCCGTCACCAACACCGTCGTCGGCTACCTGCGGGCGCACAGCCGCGAGACGGCGCTGCGGATGTCCCCGCCGCCGCACGGGGCGACGGCCGTGGCCGTCGCGCCCGTCGACCCGACGCGGCCCGAGCCGCGGCCCGAGCCCGACCCCGTGCGGACCGCACCGGAGGAGGACCGGCCGTGATATCCGACGTCGAGGTCGCGGACGACGACGGCGAGTTCAGACCGCTGGGCGGGGGGACGGCCCCGGTCGTCCTGGAACCCGCCTCGCCGCCGGCGGACGGCATCCGGCCCCGCACGCCCCGCCGCACGGCCCTGCGGTGGGCCGCCGCCGGTGCGCTCGCCGCGTCGGTGGTCTGGGGCGGGGCGCTGTGGGCCCTGTGGCCGGGGGACGGGAAGCCGGACGACGGCGGGTACTCCGTCGGGGCGAGCCTGTGCGGGCAGTTCCGGGCGAAGGGGCTCGTCGCGGCGCTCGGTACCCGCGAGGGCGACCAGGTGACCGACTTCGAGCGCGGCGTGCTCGACCGCGCGGAGTGCACGTTCACCCTGCGGCCCGACCCCCGCGAGGCCCGCGGCGGCGACACCGGCTCCTCGGGGAACGGCCTGCGCACCGAGTACGGGGTCGAGCTGGTCGCCGAGCTGCGGCGGGCGACGGATCCCCGGGCGGAGTTCGAGGCCACCCGCGACGTCAGGCTCTCCGGCCGGCCCGAGCGCATCGCCAAGGTCTCCGAGGTGTCGGACCTCGGCGACCGCGCCTACCTCCTCGACGGCACCGCCGAGGCCCGCAAGGAGCTCCGCGTCCTCGACGGCGGCCTCGTGGTCCGGCTCTCGATCGTCGGCTACACCACCTACGACGGCGACGAGCCGCCCCCGGACAGCGCCGGCGAGGACCCCGACCTCAGCGGGGTCGAACCCATGATGGTCGGCGACCTGCGCGCCCTCCTCGACGAGATCCAATAGGGCCTTGGGCGGCGGCAACGCGGCCTTCGCGGCTCCGCCCTGCGGCCTCAAACGCCGGCCGGGCTGAGATTTATTGCCGCCTCGCGCCGGCTCGCTCGCCTCGCGCCGGCTCGCGCCGCTGAGCGGCAGCGTTGGCCCCCCCCCCGCTGTGGGCAATCGTGCCGCAGGGCGAGTGGGGTCTCCCCTGCTCGAGCGAAGCCGAGAGCTCGGGGAAGGGTGGGCACAGCCCCACGTGCCCAGCGCAAGCGACCGCACCCCGCACCACGGTCGGCCCCGCAGCGCAGCTGTACCTGTTCTCGCACCACCTCCCTGAAACCCACGTCCGTGACGTGCAACCGACCGGAGGGCCGCCGTGGCCATGACGCACAGGTTCCGCAAGAGCACCGCCCCAGCCGACACCCCCGCCCCGGACCCCCATCCGGTGGATGAAACCCTCCCCCCGTTCAAGTCCTTCACCAGCGGGCTGCAACACGTCGCCGCGATGTACGCCGGCGTCGTCGCGCCGCCGATGATCGTCGGCCCCGCGGTGGGACTGAGCGCGACGGACACCGCGTTCCTGATGGGCGCGAGCCTGTTCACCGCCGGCATCGCGACGCTGCTGCAGACGATCGGCTTCTGGCGCGTCGGCGCGCGGCTGCCGTTCGTGAACGGGGTGTCGTTCGCGGGCGTCAGCCCGATGATCGCTATCGGGAAGGACCGCGGGTACGACGGCATCGCCGTGATCTTCGGGGCGATCATCGTGGCGAGCGTGCTCGGCTTCCTGCTCACCCCGTGGTTCTCGAAGCTGGTGCGGTTCTTCCCCCCGGTGGTGACCGGGACGGTGATCACCCTGATCGGCGTCTCGCTGCTGCCGGTCGCGTTCAACTGGTCGCAGGGCGGGGTGGCGGACGCCCCGGACTACGGCTCGATGCGGAACATCGGCATGGCCGCGCTGACGTTCGTGATCGTGCTGGCGCTGCGGAAGCTGCTGCGCGGGTTCCTGCAGCAGATCGCGATCCTGCTCGGCCTGGTGGTGGGCGCGGTCGTCGCGATCCCGATGGGGATGACGAACTTCGACGCGATCAGGAACGCGGACGTCGTCGGCTTCCCGTCGCCGTTCCACTTCGGCGCCCCGCAGTTCGAGATCGCGGCGATCGTCTCGATGTGCATCGTGATGCTGGTCTGCATGACCGAGAGCACCGCGGACATGCTCGCGCTCGGCAAGATCGTCGACCGGCCGGCGGACGAGCGGACCATCGAGGGCGGGCTGCGCGCGGACACGCTGGGGAGCGCGATCAGCCCGCTGTTCAACGGGTTCATGTGCAGCGCGTTCGCCCAGAACGTTGGGCTGGTCGCGATGACCGGGATCCGCAGCCGGTTCGTGGTCGCGGCGGGCGGCGGCATCCTCGTCGTCCTCGGGCTGTTCCCGATGCTGGCGTCGGTGATCGCGCTGGTGCCGCTGCCGGTGCTCGGCGGCGCGGGGATCGTGCTCTTCGGGTCGGTCGCGGCGAGCGGCGTGCAGACGCTGGCGACGGCGGCGCTGGAGAAGGGCGAGAACGCGCTGATCGTGGCGGCCGCGGTGGGCGTCGGACTCATACCGATCGCCGCGCCGGACTTCTACCACGCCTTCCCGAAGGACCTGCTGGTCGTGCTCGACTCGGGCATCTCCACGGGCTGCGTCGTGGCGATCGTCCTGAACCTGGCCTTCAACCACCTGGGCACACGCCCCGAGCCGGAGACGCTGACACCGGAGAAGGAGCAGGTCGCGGTCCACTGACCGCGACGGGGCCCGGCCGCCGGACACGTCGTCCGGCTGCCGGGCCCGTGCGCGGGTCTCAGAGCTGCGCGCCGTTCGAGGTGCGCAGCGCCTCGCGCTTGTGGGCCTTGCGCTCGCGCCGGCGGTCAAGGCGGGAGGCGGACGGGCCGGCCCCGTCCTCCGCCACCTCGTCTTCCACCTCGTCGGCGTCGGTGTTGGCGTCGTCGTCCTCGTCCTCGTCCACCGGGTCCGCGGGACGGGCCCGGCGCGGTTCGCGGACGTCGAGGTCGTCGAGCAGGTCCTCCGGCGGCGCGTCGAGCGCGGCGGCCCACTCGGCCTCGCCCTGGGAGAGCTCGTTCACCGACGGTCGCAGCACGATGTGCACGTCGTCCAGGTGCTCGGCCGGCAGCCGGAACGCGTACGTGGCGCTGCGGGTGCGCCGCCTGCGCACCTCCGTGTGCAGGCCCTCCACGATCTCCTGCTCGGGGTCGTGCGTCCGCACGGCGGGCACGTCGCCCGCGCGCACCTGCACGCGTGCCCCGACCCGCATCCGCACGGCGGCCCGCGCCTTGGTCAGCGCGAGGGCGTGCTGCCGGGTGTGCTCGTCGACGAGCCGGGTCCGCGCGACCTCGCTCAGGTCGCCGGACGTGCGCGCCCGGCGCGGGTTCTCCTTGCGCTGCGCCCGCATGGCCCGGCGCACGGGCGGCGCGGTGTTCCTCGCGTGCACGGTGAAGCGGACGTAGGCGTCACCGTCGTGGTGATCGCGGTCCAGGTGCGTCGGCGCGAACGGTTCGAGCTCGTCGACCATCAGTTCCAGGCCGCCTGAGAAGGCGACCCACTCGCCGACCCCGAGGGTCTCGGACATGTCGTTCAGCTTTCCGTCGGTAGCCATATGTCCATTGTGGGCGTGTGCGCTGTGTAAAGGCAGGGCCGGACGGCCCGGGAGGCGGTGCCGGCGGGCCCCGAAGGGCGTCGGCGGCCGAGACGTCGGTCACGTCCGGGGCGGCGCGCCCCGCTCAGCCGCGGCGCGGTGACGCGAGGAGGTAGCGGACCCGGGTGCGGGGCTCGCCGTGCTCGCTCGCCTGCCAGCCGGCGGCGGTGAGCGCGGCCGCGCACGCGGCGAGCGGACCCGGGCGCGGGGCGTGCACGGCGACGGCCTCGGGCTGGTCGGTGGGCAGCACGCGGTAGCCGTCGGGGCCGGGCCGGCAGCCCGCGGCCTCCAGGGCGAGCGCGGCGGAGGGGACGAGCCGCCCCCGCTCCCAGGCGCACGGGCGGTCGACGGCGCCGTCCCGGTTGGTCAGCCGGCGTATCTCGAGGAGCCCCTGCCAGGCGCTGTGCACCTCGCGGGCGCGGGCGGCCGGCTCGTCGGAGGCGAGCAGGGCGGCCGGCTCGGTGCCCGTGCGGGCCGCGAACACCGTGCGGTCGGGGGCGGGTTCGGGCTCCGGGGCGGGCGCGTCCTCGGGCGGCCGCAGCAGGTCCTCCCGCAGCCGGTGGCCGGCGGGGGTGAGGTAGTGGTGGTGCGGCGGGCGGGGGTGGCGGAACGCCAGCCGCCCCCGCACGAGCCCCGCGAGCGGGGCCTCGGAACCGGTGAGCAGACCGGTGACCGGATCGGCCGCGAGGACGATCCGGCGCTGCGCTGCGGTGGGCGGCTTGGTCATGGGTCCGATGATGCCGCCCGCCACTGACAACCGGTCGCCGAGGACCGGTCCCCGCCGTCCGGCGACGCGGACGGGGCGCCCCGGAGGGCGGCCCGTGCGGAGCGTGACGCGTCGGCTCAGTACGCGCTGTTGACGTTGTCCATCGAGCCGTAGCGGTCGGCGGCGTAGTTGCACGCGGCGACGATGTTGGCGACCGGGTCGTACAGGTCGTACTTCGTGCCGTCGACGTGGTAGGTGTCGAAGGTGGGCTGGATCACCTGGAGCAGGCCCTTGGACGGGATGCCGTTGCGGGCGTTGATGTCCCAGTTGTTGATGGCCCGCGGGTTGCCGGAGGACTCACGCATGATGTTCCGGTGGATCCCCTCGTACGAACCGGGGATGCCCTCCTTCTTCATGATGTCCATGGCCTCGCGGATCCAGCCGTCCAGGTTGTTCGCGTAGGTCTTCTTCGCGGGCGCCTTGGCCGGGGTGGCCTTGGCGGTGCGCTTGGAGCGGTCGGCCTTCTTGTCGTCGGCGCGCTTGGCCGCGTCCTTCTTGGCCTTGGCCTTCTTGGCCTTGGCCTTCTTCGCCGCGGCCTTCTTCGCCTCGGCCTTCTCCGCCTTCGCGGCGGCGGCCTTCTTCTCGGCGGCCTTCTTCACGGCCGCCTCGATCTTGGCGTCGTTCGGGTCCTTGTTCAGCTTGGCCGCGATGACCGCCTGCGCGTTCTTCAGGTCCGCGGAGTGGTCCTTCGACGGCGCGACGGCGACGGTCGCGGCGCTCTTGCCGGACTCGTGACCGGTCGCGGCCATCGCGGTGGAGGAGAGACCACCGGTCACGAGGATGGTGGCACCGAGCACCGAGGCGCCGGCGCGGGGCATGATCGTGCGGATCGACTTGCGGGACATGGAGATGCGGGGCACAGGCAGTCCTTGCTTCGGGAGCGGGGGAGGCCACCGGAACCCATCGGCTCGAACGGCGACGAGAACCACCGTGCGGGTCGTGTCCGTTTCGAGGCAAACATGCCTATTACGAAGCCTGCTCGGAGACGGCCGAGAATCTCCCGCCCGGAAAAGGAGGGTTTGCGCTGCTCGCAGCGGGTAGAGGAGGGCCTTTCCGATGTCCGTTTTGTCTACTAATCAAGGTCGGAGAGGACCAAGGTCCCGTGGCGCACCGCACAGGACGGGACCCCTTCCGGACCCCTTTTTGTGGCCCCGGTCACTCCTCATCACGCCCTTGCCGCACCGCTGTTGGGGAGCCGCGCACCCCACGGAACCCCGGAAGACGTGACGCGCCGCACCCGGATCGGCTCCGGGT
>NZ_JBHWZH010000161.1:0-12547 GCF_042728285.1 Streptomyces sp. NPDC060194
CCCTCCTATGGTCGGCCGCGTCTGTTGTTTATAAGCGACTGGTCCTGGGGGTCGCGGCGCACCTCGCCCGGGGGGGCGGCGTGGCCCCGGGGCGGCGCCCCGCCCCCGGCGGGCCGCCGGTCGCCGTCGCGGCTCCCGAGGACGGCGACCTGTACGCGCTGCTCAGGGTGGACGGCCGCCCGGTGGGCACGGTCCTGGTGACCGTGCCCGCAGGTGAGGACCCGTCGGCGCAGCTGGCGAAGGCGGCCCGCGAGCGGCTCACCGCGGGTCCTGAGGAGGCGTCACCGACCGGGAAGCCGCCCCGCACCACCGTCGTCATCGCCACCCGGGAGCGCGCCGCGCAGCTCGCGCGGGCGCTCGACTCGGTGCTCGCCCAGGACCACCCCGACTTCGAGGTCCTGGTGGTCGACAACGCGCCCCTGACGTCCGCCACCCGCGACCTCGTGCGGGGCGCGTACGCCGAACGCGTCCGCTACACCACCGAACCGGTCGCCGGGCTCGCCGCCGCGCACAACCGGGGCCTCGCGGAGGCGGACGGCGAGGTCGTCGCGTTCACCGACGACGACGTCCTCGCCGACCCGCACTGGCTGACCGCGCTCACCGCGCCGTTCGCCGCCGACGCGCGCCTGGGGTGCACGACGGGGCTGATCCTGCCCGCGCGGCTCACCACCCCCGCGCAGATCCTGCTGGAGTCGCACGGCGGCTTCGCCAAGGGCTTCGCCCCGCGCCTCTACGACCCCCGGCGGCCGCCGGCCGACGAGCCGCTGTTCCCGTTCACCGCGGGCAGCTTCGGCTCCGGCGCCAATATGGCCTTCCGGCGGGACGCGCTCCGCGCGGTGGGCGGCTTCGACCCCGCCACCGGCACCGGCACCCCCGCGCGGGGCGGCGACGACCTCTACGGCTTCGTCCGGGTGCTGACCGCGGGCCACCGGCTGCGCTACACCCCCGAGGCGCTGGTCTGGCACCACCACCGCGAGACCTGGCGGGACCTGTGTGACCAGGCCTACGGCTACGGGGCCGGCCTCACCGCGTACCTCACCGCGACCCTGGTCCGCCGGCCCGCCCTGCTGCCGGCGCTGCTGCGCAGGCTGCCCGGCGGCCTCGCGCACGCGCGCGCGATCACCGCGTCGCGGGACGGGGACGCGACCGGGAGCGGCGGCGGCGGTGTCCCGGGCGCGCACGGAGCGACGTCCCACCCGTGGCCGCGCAGCCTGTCCCGCCTGGAGCGGCGGGGGATGCTCTACGGCCCGCTGGGCTACCTCAGTGCCCGCGCCCGGCTGCGGAAGGCGGAGGGCACACGCCGGCGAAGCCGGGAGGGGCGGGCATGAGCGGGGAACGAGCCGCCGCCGAGGACGCCGGAGCCGCGCCGCCCGACACCGCGCCGCGGGCCGTGCCGGTGCTGCTCTACCACGCCGTCATGGACGACCCGCCGACCTGGATCGCCGAGTTCACCGTCTCCCCGGCCGGGTTCGGCGAGCACCTGCGGGTCATCGCGGACAGCGGCCGGACGCCGCTGACCGTCGGCGCGCTCGTGCGCTGCCTCACCGGCCAGGACCCGCTGCCGGAGCGGCCGGTCGTCATCACCTTCGACGACGGCTTCGCCGACCTGCCGGGGCCCACCGCGCGGGCGCTGGCCGCGCGCGGGCTGCCGGCGACCGCCTACCTGACGACGGGGGCGCTGGCGCCGGAGCGGGGGAACGTCCGGTGCCTGCTGCCGCCCGCGCCGATGATGGACCTGCGGCAGGCCGCGGAGCTGGAGGAGCAGGGCGTCGAGGTCGGGGCGCACACCGTCAGCCACGCCCAGCTCGACACCCTGTCGCCGCGGGCGCTGCGGTACGAGCTCGGCTGCGCGAAGGACGTCCTGGAGCAGCGGCTCGGGCACGAGGTCGCCCACCTCGCCTACCCGCACGGCTACAACAGCCCCGCCGTGCGCCGGGCCGCGCGGGCGGCGGGCTACGACTCCGCGGCGGCCGTGCGGCACGCGATCAGCTCGGCGGACGACGACGCGTACCGGATCGCCCGGCTGATCCTGCGCCACGGGCACACCGCGGCCGACCTCGCCGCGTGGATGCGGGGGGCAGGCGCCCCGCGCGCGCCCTTCCGCGACGCGCCGCGGACCGTCGGGTGGCGGATGTACCGGCGGGCCAGGGCGGCGGTGCGAGGGCCGGTCTTCGCGGGGTGAGTCACTCGTCCGGGTGAGGCGGGAACCTCTCGGGTTCGCCCCAAGTTCCGTACGTAACAGGGGTGTACGGATCGGACGGAACGACGAAGCATGGTCCTATGCTTCGCAACCAGGGGAGCTCCGCAGGGGACCGGGGCGCAACACCGGCGCGGGGGACGCGCGGCACGGGGCAGTGGGGGGAGTCGCACGGTGCAGCAACACGTATCGCCACCACGCGAGGCGAGCAGCGAGCCGCCCGGCCGCGGCGCCGACGCGGCCTCCTCCCCACCCGAGCCCGACAGCCCCGGCCGGATCGAGCCGGCCGACACCGCGACTAACCCCGAGCCCGCGCTCGCGGACGGGCCGCGGGTCAGCCTGTCGAAGGCCGTCGGGACGAACCAGGGCGTGGCGGCGGACACCGGGGGCCGGGCCGGGCTCCGGCCGGCCCCGGAGCCGGCCGCCGGCGCGGCGCCGACCGAGCCGTCCCCTGCCATGCGGCAGGAGACGGGTTCCCGTGACGCCCCGCCCCCGCCCGACTCCGGCGTCACCGCCGCACCGGCCGCGGATGCCGCGCCGCCCGCGGGCGGATCGGCCACGGCCCCCGCCCGCCCGGCAGCCCCGGACGCGTCCTCGGCCGCCGCGATCCCGGCCGCCCGGGCGGAGACGCCCGGGACCCCGGACGGCGACGGCTCGCGCGGTGCCGCCCTGCGGGAGGAGGCGGGATCACGGACCGCCCCGCCCCCCGCCGCCTCGGCGCGGCTCCGAGCCGTGCCCCGCCGAGTCCGCGCCGCGTCCGACCGCGTCCGCCCGCTCGCCTGGCTGCCCCTGCTCGCCGCCGCCGTCCTGTGGGGGTACGCCCTGCCCCGGATCGGGTTCCGGGAGATGGGGGACTACGGGCTGCTCAACCGCTTCCCGGTCGCGTTCCACGCCTCCCTCGTCGTGCTCACGCTCGGGTTCCTGGGCAGCCTGCGCCGGGCGGGGACCGCGCCGTGGTGGCCCGGTGCGTACGCGGTGGCGATGCTGTTCGCGCTGAAGGCCGCGCCCGCGGTGCTCTACGACTCGGTGCGCTACGCCTGGGCGTCGAAGCACGACGCGGTGATCGACAAGATCCTCTCCGACGGCACGGTGCACCCGCACGTGGAGCTCGGCGGCGGGATGGCCGCCTACGACCAGTGGCCGGGCTTCTTCGCGCTGAACGCCGCCCTGGTGCGGACGTTCGGCGTGGAGGGGGCCGCGTCGTTCATGAACTGGGCGCCGGTCGCCTTCGGCCTGCTGATGCTGCCCGTGCTCGTCCTGCTCTTCCGGACGTTCACCGACGACTGGCGGCTGGTGTGGACGGCCGTGTGGATCTTCCAGCTCGCCAACTGGGTCGGCCAGGACTACCTCGCCCCCCAGGGCCTCGCGTTCCTCCTCTACCTCACCGTCCTGACGGTCGTCGTACGGCACTTCGTGCGGCCCGGCTCGGTCGGCCGGCTGCGGGACGCGGCCCACCGGGACCCGGCCGCCGCCGCGCCCCCGCCGCCGACCAGCAGACGGCAGCGGGCGTTCGGGATCGCCGTCCTCGTCCCGCTGATCGCCGCGACCAACTTCTCCCACCAGCTCACCCCGGTGATGCTCTGTGCCACCCTCTTCGTCCTGTGCCTGACCCGGCGGTACCGCAACCCGGTGCTGCTCGCGGTCGCCGCGCTGATCATGCTCGTCTGGGACCTCACCATGGGCCGGCCGCTGTTCCTCGGCACCCTGGAGACCCTGCGCAACTCCGTCGGCGACGTCCTGAACAACTCCCGCGCGGGGTACGCCGGCGAGCCGACCGGACCCGGCCCCGAACTCGTCGGCACGGCGAACATCCTGATGGTCGCCGTGCTCGCGTGCCTCGCCGGCACCGCCGTGCTGCTGCGCCGCCGACTCGTCCACTCCGCGCTGCCGCTGCTGCTCGCCGCCGCCGCCCCGGTGCCGATGTTCGCCGTCAACGACTACGGCGGGGAGATGCTCTTCCGCGTCTACCTGTTCGGCCTGCCCGGCACCGCCTTCTTCGCCGCCGCCGCACTCGTGCCCGCGGCCCGCGCGGCCCGCACCGAGCGCGCCCGCACGGTGGTCCGGCGCACCGCCCTGGTCGCCGCCCCGCTCGCGCTGACCGTCCTGCTCGCCGGCTTCCTGCCCTCGTACTACGGCAAGGACGGCATGCACTACACCCCGCCCGCCGAGGTCGCCTTCGTCGAGCAGGCCTACGAACAGGCCCCCGAGGGCTCCCTGTTCCTCGCCACCACCGGCTCGTTCCCCGGGGCCTACCACCGCTACGACCGCTACGACCGGTGGTTCTTCGCCGAACAGGAGGTCCCCGAGAACCTGCGGATGCTGAAGGACCCGGTGGAGTACCTCACCGAGGGCCTGCCCACCGACCGGTCCGTGTTCGTGCTGCTCACCCCCACCCAGGAGCGCGCCTCCATCGGCGAGGGCCTGCTGCCGCCGGGCACCTACCGGGAGCTGGAGGCCGAGCTGGTCGACTCGCCGCGCTTCGTCGTCGTCGAGCAGGGCCGGTACGGGGTGCTGTTGCGGTACAACCCGAAGTACGTCCCGGAGGCGGTGCCGGACGGCGCGGGCGCGGATACAGACGCGGGCGCGGGTGCCGGCGCGGCGGAAGGAGAGCGCTGATGGCGCCGCGGATCCAGGCCACCCCCCAGCGGGTGCGCGTCGCCCTGGTGCTCTCCGGGTGGTTCGCGCTCGCCGCCACCCTGCTGCCCGCCGGCGGCCCGCTGCGGTGGGTGCCGGTCCTGCTCTTCACCCTGATCGGCCCGGGGCTCGCCCTGCTGCTGCCGATGCCCGACGGGCTGCGACCGGGGTCCCGCCTCGAAGTGGTCGCGATGGCGGCCCCGTTGAGCCTCTCCCTCGGGGTGCTGACCGCCACCGCGCTGTTCCTCGTCGAGCGGTTCTCCGGGGCCGCGTTCCTCGTGGTGCTCGCGCTCTTCACCACGGCCGCCGCGTTCTTCCCCGGTCTGCCGCTGCCGGCCGCCACCCGCGGCGCGGCCGAACGCCCCCGCCGCGGACCCGCACCGCGATGACCGCCCCCGACCGGAACGAGGGAACGCCGAGGATGACCGGACGCCACAGCGGGGCCCGCAGGAGCACGTACACGGCCGTGATCCTCGCGGCCGTGGGCGGGCTGCTCATCGGCCTCGGGGTCTGGCTCACCGGCCCCGGGGGCGGCGGTGAGGACGACGCCCGCCCGACCGGCGAAGAGCTGCCCGCGAACGCGGTGTCCGGCCCCTCCGCCACCGCGCGGTGCGACCCCGACGAGCACCTCGTCCCGCGCTGCGGGGCCTGGTGGGGGGCGTACATCCCGTACCCGGAGATCGACTCCGGGCGCACGCTCAAGGACGCGGTGTACGCGTTCGAGAAGAAGATCGACCGCAGGCTCGACCTCGTCTACACGTACCACGACATGTCGAACTCCGCGCTGGACGGCCAACTCCTGACCCCCGACGAGGTCGAGCTCGGCCGGGAGCGGCTGCTCATGCTGGCCTGGGAGTCGACGGTATGGACCGAGCCGCACCACGCGGGCTGGAAGGAGACCCAGCTCGGCTGGAAGAACATCGCCTCCGGGAAGTACGACGAGAAGATCATCGACCCGCAGGCGGAACGGCTGAAGGCGTACGGCAAGCGGGTGTTCTTCTCCTTCGACCAGGAGACCGACTTCCGCATCGACGAGGGCGCGGGCACGCCCGAGGAGTTCGTCGCCGCCTGGCGCCACATCCACGACCGGTTCGAGGAACTCGGCGTGGACAACGTCGTGTGGGTGTGGACGGTCTCCGGCTACCTCGGCAAGAAGAAGGAGATGAAGGCGCTCTACCCGGGCGACGACTACGTCGACTGGATCGGCATGGACCAGTACAACTACTTCCTCTGCCACGACACCACGAACTGGATCGAGTTCGAGGACGTGCAGAAGCCGTCCTACGACTGGCTGCGGGCGAACGTCTCCGACAAGAAGCCGATCATGCTCTCGGAGTTCGCGACCGTGCCGGACCCGAAGGACCCCGACCGGAGCCGGGAGTGGTACGAGGCGATCCCGGACGCGGTCGACGCGATCCCGGAGGCGCGGGCGTACGTGCACTGGAACCGTCCGGTGCCGGACAACGAGTACTGCGACCTGACCGTCAACGACGGTCCCGAGCTGGAGGGTTACCGCAAGGCCGGCCAGGCGGAGTACTTCCGCCAGCCGGTCCCGACGCGGTGAGGCATGGGGGGCGGCGCTCAGTCCCCCCGCTCCCCGAGCCACGCGAACAGCAGCGCGCCCAGCGCCGCGCCGCAGGCGAGGGTGAACACCGGGAGCGCCGCCCCCGCGACCGCGTCCTGCGCGGCCCACCCGGCGACGGCGAGGGCCCACAGGGACCCCGCGGTGAGCCGCCACGGGGCGCGCAGGGCCCAGAGGGCGGCGGCCGCCAGGGCCAGGGACAGCACCTGGAGCACCACCGGCAGCGCCCGCAGGACGCCCTGCGGGCCGTCGAGGCCGAGCGCGTGGTCGAGGAGGTCCGCGAGGACGGTCGGCTCGGCGGCGGGCGGCCGCACCCCGAGCAGCGGCGGGGCGCTGTGCAGCGCGGCGACGGTCAGGGCGAGCGTGCAGCCGAGCAGCGCGGGCCGGGCCCGGTCGAGCGAGAGCGCGGCGCTGTAGAGGACGAGCAGCAGCATCCCGGCGACGAGCGTGACCGGCGGCAGCGCGGCGACCAGCTCGCGGCCGGTCAGACCCTCGCCCCGCACCGGATTGGCCAGTCGCCTGAGCGGCACCCAGAACAGCCCGGCCGCCAGGCCCAGAAGCAGCCACAGCCAGGCGGTGAGCGCGGCGTCCTCGTCGACCGAACCGACCGATCCGACCGATCCGACCGAACCGGTCGAACCGACGGAACCGGCCGAACCGCCGGACACGGCGGAGCCGACAGCACCTGCGGCACCCGCGGAACCGGCCGACCGCGCAGGACCGCCCGCCCCCTGGGCGGCCCCACCCGCACCCCCGGGCCCCGCGCCCCCGACCCCCACACCCCCGCCCCCCGCCGCCCGGAACCCGAACGCCGGCGTCGCCGTGTCGTGCAGACCGTGCAGGTAGGCCGTGTCCCGGGCCCACTGCGTCCCGTACGCCTCCTCCTCCGCGCCCGCCGCGGCGGACGCCCACGGGGCTGCGCCCTCCGCCCGCCGCCGCGCCCAGCTGGTCCCGTACTCGGCCGCAGCGGGGGCCGCACCCCGCCCCTTCAGGACCGCCCGCAGCCCCGGCACGGTCGCCAGGGCGACGGCCGCCATGCTCCCCAGCATCGCGAGCCCCGCCCCGGAGATCCCGAACGGGCCGAGGAGGACGGCCGCGCTGCCGAGCACGGCCACGCACATCGCGCCCTGCAGCACCGCCAGGACCCCGGTCCGCCCCTGCACCCGCAGCACGCCGATGTACAGCTCCACGGCGACCCGCGGCAGCGCGGCCAGCGCGAGCAGCCGGAGGACGGTGGTGCCCTCCTCGGCGTACCCGTCACCGAACGGCATGAGGATGTACGGGGCCCCGACGACGAGCACGGCGACGACGGGCACGAGCAGCAGCGCCATCCGGCGCAGCGCCCCCCGCACCCCCGCGGCGAGCTGCTCGGGGCTGTGCGAGGCGTGGGCGGTGAGGGAGGAGGCCATGTTGATGGCCATGAACTCCATGGTCCCGCCGACGGTGTACGCGGTGTAGAAGAACGCCATGTGCGCCGGGTCGAAGCGGGCGGCCACCATCACCGGCAGCAGGTTGATCATGGCGAGGCTGAACAGCGCGCCGACGGAGTCCCCGGCCAGGAAGCGGCCGATCTCCCCCATCCGCGGCGGCACCCGGTCCGCGTCGGCGGCGGCCTGACGCGGGATCAGCCGCCGGAACACCAGCCAGCCCAGCGGCAGCACGGAGAGCGCGATGGCCGCCGACCACGACACGAAGACACCGAGCACGGGCATCGCGGTCGCGAGCGCGACGAGCAGCAGCAGCTTGCCGACGGAGAACACCGCGTTCCCGACCGGCACCCAGAACGCCCGCCGCAGCCCCGTCAGGACGCCGTCCTGGAGGGTGAGGACCGCCCAGGCCACGCAGGACAGCGTGAAGAACAGACCCGTCCAGAGGGCGGTGAGCGGGGCGTAGGAGGAGTCGGGCCCGGCCCACAGGCCGAGCAGGAGGAGGAAGACGACCGAGCCGAGGGTGACGACGGCGGTGCTCGCCGCGTAGGTCTTCCAGACCAGCGGGCCGGTCGCCCGCCCCGCGCGGGGCACGTAGCGGACGACCGCGCCGATCATCGTGGTCGCGGCGAGCGAGGCGATCAGGCGCTGGGCGGCGATGGCCGCGGAGCCCTGGCCGACGGACTCCGCGCTGTAGTAGCGGGCGGCGACCAGCCAGAAGCCGAGGCCGAGCGCGGCCGAGACGCCCGTGGAGAGCATGAGCGCGTAGGCGTTGCGGAACATGGAGGTGTCGTCGGGCGCCGGGGCGGGGGCCGCCGGGGCGTCCGGGGCCGGCTCCACGGGCGCCGGCGGCTCGGCGGCGCGCGCCCGCGCCGTCCCGGTGTCAGTCACCTGCGCCTCTCGCCGGACCGTCCGCCGGCCCGTCTCCCGGAGGCGCCGGCCACCCGCCGGCGGGGACGGCCGCCGGCTCCGTTCCCGCCGCCCGCAGCACCCGGACGACGTCGTCCGCCCGCAGCGGGTCGACCGGCAGCGCGTGCCGCGCGAACCACGCGGCGGGCCCCGGTGCGGGCGAGGCGTCGGTGAACGCGGGCCCCGCGTAGACGTCAAGCGGCGGGTCGTAGAGGTAGCCGACGGCGATCCGCTCGCGGGCGAGCGCCGCCCGCGCCCGGTCCCGGTCCGCGACGAGCAGCGGGACCCGGAACAGCGGCCGCTCCACGGCCCCGGGATCCGCCCACGGGGTGGCGAGCAGCTTCGCGGTCCCCGCGCGGTGCGCGTCCAGGACAGCGTCCAGGCGGGCGAACCGCCGCGCCACCCGGCGGGCCCGGGTTCGGCCCCCGGCCACCCGGTAGTCGCGCAGGTCGACCCGCACCCACGGGTCGAAGGCGTCCAGCGCGTCCCCCGGCGGCGCCTCCGGGGCGACCGCGGCCACGGCCTCCTTCAGCGCGTCCTCCCGCAGCGGCATCCGGATCGTGTCCCCCGGCCGGTCGTCGAGGCCGACCAGCCGCAGCGCGGCCCAGACGGCCGCGGTCAGCCGCAGCCGGCGGGCGACCGTCTCGGCGTACGGCCGTACGGCGTAGGCGAGTTCGGGGCCGACCCGGTGGGGGAGCAGCAGGTCGTCCCGGGCCCGCGCGAGGGCGGCCCTCGGCGACGGGTCGGCGAGGGCGAGGAACCCGCCGGTGTGGGCGTGGACGTGCTTCGACAGGCTGAACGCGGCGGCGTCCCCCCAGGTCCCCGCCGGCCGGCCGCCGACGGCCGTGCCGATCGCGTGCGCCGCGTCCTCCAGGAGCGGGATGCCCAGCGCGTCGCACCGCGCGCGCAGCGCCGGGGCCGGGTCGGGGTTGCCGTAGAGGTGGGTGGTGAGGACGGCGGACAGCCCGCGCCAGGTCTCCTCGGGGACGGCGTCGGCGTCGATCGTGCCGTCACGGGTCCGCAGCGGGGCCTGGACGGGGCGCAGGCCCGCAGCGAGCACCACGAAGAGGATCACGTCGTCGTTGACGGGCGACATCAGCACCCGGCCGCCCGGTGGGCAGAAGTGCCGCAGCGCCAGGAGGAGCCCGAGCCGTCCCGACGGCACGTACAGGCACTCCCGGCCGAGGCGGCGCCCCATCGCCCGCTCCAGCTCACCCCACGCAGTCATCCGCTTCCCCACTGCGATCCCCCGTCCCCCGCCCAGGTTGGCGCAGTCGGCGCCGCCCCGTCAACGCGGCGACCGGCCACGTGGACGCACGAAGGCCCGTCCTTTGTCCTCCTGATCCAAAGGCCGGGCCGTCGTGGGTGGTGCGGGCCCCGAAGCAAGGGGGGTGTAAGACCGCCGGAGGTGGTTACTCCTCGACGGTGAGTCCCCTGCGGAGGCGGACCAGGGTGCGCGAGAGGAGGCGGGAGACGTGCATCTGCGAGATGCCGAGTTCCTCGCCGATCTCGGACTGGGTGAGGTTCGCCGTGAACCGCAGCGAGAGGATCTCGCGCTCGCGGGCCGGGAGCTGGGCGATGAGCGGCTTGAGGGAGGCGACGTACTCGATGCCCTCGATGCCGTCGTCCTCGTACCCGATGCGGTCCGCGAGGGAGGCCTCGCCCTCGCCGTCGGAGTCGTGCGCCTGGGCGTCCAGGGAGCTGGCCGTGTACGCGTTGGACGCCGTCATCCCCTCGACGACCTCCTCGCGGCTGATGCCGAGCCGCTCGGCCAGCTCGGCCACCGTGGGAGCGCGGTCGAGCTGCTGGGCGAGTTCGTCCCCGGCCTTGGCCAGGTCGAGGCGGAGTTCCTGGAGCCGGCGGGGGACCCGCACCGACCAGGAGGTGTCGCGGAAGAAGCGCTTGACCTCGCCGATGATCGTCGGCATGGCGAAGGTCGGGAACTCGACGCCGCGGCTGAGCTCGAAGCGGTCGATGGACTTGATCAGGCCGATCGTGCCGACCTGGACGATGTCCTCCATCGGCTCGCTGCGCGTGCGGAAGCGCGAGGCGGCGAACTTGACCAGGGCCAGGTTCAGCTCGACCAGGGTGTTGCGCACGTACGCGTGCTCGTGGGTGCCCTCCTCGAGGGTCTCCAGGCGCGCGAAGAGCGTCTTGGAGAGTGCGCGGGCGTCCTGGGGCGTGATGTCGCGCGGGGCGGTGACCTGGAACACGTCCTCGGCAGGGTGGTCCGTGTCCGCTGTGGGGGGTTCGGCCGGGAGGGTCGGGGCAGACGACTTCGCAAGATCACCCACCGTGGCGGACAGGGCGGCGGCGGGGGTCGCTTCGTCCGTGTCCGCGTCGGTATGGGATGCGTCGAGCCGGGAAGTCGGTGTCATGGGGGGCGTCCTCCATCGATGTCGGCATATGGCAGCCGGTGCCTGCGGGTGCACTACGAGGTGCGGCGCCTCCAAAGCCGGCGGGGGTCGTTTTCGGTGAACCTCTACGCCTACCCGGAGACGCTGCCCGCTTGCAAGGACGGCCTGTGGCGTTATGTCCTTGTTTAGTGCGGAAGTTCGGCTACCGAATGGCCTAGAGAAGGCGTAGTGTTCGGTGGCGCCAGACACAGTTGTGACGACCAAGTGGGAGCGAAATCTCAAATGGACCGCGGGACGGTCGGCAGTACGAGCCGACGGCTGAGCGTCGAGGTGCGCAGTCACGGGGCAAGCGCCGTCGTGATCCCGGCCGGTGAGCTGGATCACCACACCGCGGAGCTGCTGCGGGAGCCGCTCGAGGCCTGCATCGACGAGGGGCGGACGCGGGTGGTCGTGGACTGCTCGCAGCTGGAGTTCTGCGACTCCACGGGCCTCAACGTGCTGCTCGGCGCCCGGCTCAAGGCGGAGGCCGCCGGAAGCGAGATCCACCTCTCCGGCATGCTGCCGGTGGTGGCCCGGGTGTTCGAGATCACCGGCGCGGAGTCGGTCTTCACCGTGCACGAGGACGTGGAATCGGCCCTGGGTGACTGACCGTCCCCGTGGGGCACCCCGTCCCGGCCCGCCCGTATCCCACTCCCTTCGCGGGGGTGTTCTCCCGGAACGGTCGGGCAGGAGACATCTGAATCTGTTGGACATGACACGCTCCGCCGTGACGGGTGACGCACCCGTGACGGACGGACTGTCCCGTGTGATCTGTGAGTCGATGATCGATGGACCGGCGAATCGGTGAGGTGAACCGCTGATGAGCACCACCCGGCCGCACATGCCGGGCGACCGCGGCCAGGACCCGGACGGGGCCGCGGACGACCGGGCGCCCACGACGGGGCGGGACGGCCGGCGGCTTCGTCTCTCGGGCGCCAGCGGCATCGTGCCGCTCGCCCGCGACTTCACCCGCCAGGCGCTGTACGACTGGGGCTGGCTGCCCGCGTCCGACGGCGAGCGCCGGGCCGCCGCGGAGGACGTCCTGCTGGTCGTCTCCGAGCTGGTCACCAACGCGTGCCTGCACGCCGACGGTCCGGAGGAGCTGGTGCTCCTCTGCGACCAGAAGGTGCTGCGCATGGAGGTCACCGACCTCGGCGGCGGCGAGCCCGCCCCCCGCACCCCGCACCGCGCCGGCCGCCCCGGCGGGCACGGCATGTTCATCGTCCAGCGGCTCTGCCAGGACTGGGGCGTCACCCGCGACGACTCCGCGCCCGGAAAGACCGTCTGGGCGGAGCTCGCGGCCCCCTCCTAGCGAGCGGCCGCCCCAGGAGGCCTTCCCGCCGCCGTCCCCGCAGGACGGCGGCCACCGGAACGCGAAAGGACCGCCGCACCTCTTCGGTGC
>NZ_JBHWZH010000162.1:0-12434 GCF_042728285.1 Streptomyces sp. NPDC060194
CAGCCGCACTCCGGTGCGGGGCCCTTCCCCGTTCCGGGGCCCAACCCCTCGGACCGCCGCGCACGGTGATCCACAAAGTCGACAAATACCCCGGCACACCGCCCTTTTCGACCCGCGTTCGTCAACCGGGAAATCGAATGGCGGCATCGAACCATCCCTCGTTCCGGTGACCAAATGTCGCCAAATCACTACTGACCGCTACGCTCCGATGCGTGAACTCTCTAGCCCGACGCATCGGCCGCACCCTGGCCTTCGTCCTCCCCGTCGTCCTGGTGCTGTCCGGCACCCTCGCGGTCACCCGCGTGAACTGGGCGGGCAACCCGCCGTCGCAGACGCTCACCGCGTCCTCGGAGACGGCCTCGGTGCGCGCCAAGTCCCGTGCCCCGCACGATGTCCTGCGCGAGCAGCTCCTCGCCGAGCTCCAGGAGCGGAGCCCCGGCACCGTGCTGACGCACCTGCAGCAGGAGGTCGACCGGCGCCCGTCGCTCGCCGACCACTGTATGTCGATCGCCCGCGCCCTGGGGCGCGCCGCGGTGAAGCAGTACGGACCGACCCGCGCGCAGTCGTACTCCCGCCCGGTGTGCGACACCTCGTACGCCTCCGGCGTCGCCCAGCGGAGCTGACGGGCGCGTGCCGCCTACAGTGCGGACATGTCCAGCGAAACCTCCGAAACCGCGTCCGCACCCCCGTTCGTCGTGCCCGCGGACGACGCCCCCACCCAGGCCGTCGTCCTCGCCGGCGGCCAGGGCTCGCGGCTCCGCCCCTACACCGACGACCGGCCGAAGCCGATGGTCGAGATTCCCGGCACGGGAACCCCGATCATCGGCCATCAGCTTTCCTGGCTGGCCGCCGAGGGGGTGACGGACGCGGTCGTCTCCTGCGGGCACCTGGCCGAGGTCCTGCAGGAGTGGCTGGAGTCGCAGTGGGACGCGCTCCCGCTGAACGTCACGACGGTCGTCGAGCACGAGCCGCTCGGCCGCGGCGGCGGCCTGAAGCACGCCGCCCGGCACCTCCCCCGCCCCGACGCGCCCTGGTACGCGACGAACGGCGACATCTGGACGCGGTTCTCGCTCCGCGAGATGGCCGCGTTCCACACCGAGCGCGACGCGACGGCGACGCTCGCGCTCGCCCGCCCGCGGATCCCCTGGGGCGCGGTCGAGACCGACCCGCTCGGCCGGATCACCGAGTTCGTCGAGTCGCCGCCGTCGCCGTTCCAGATCAACGCCGGCGTGTACGTCTTCTCCGCCGCGTTCACCGCGCTGCTGCCTGACCGCGGCGACCACGAGCGCACCACGTTCCCGCGCCTCGCGCGCGAGCGCCGGCTCGCGGGGTTCCCGCTGCCGCAGGGGGCGTACTGGCGGGCCATCGACACCGCGAAGGACCTCGCGGAGGCGGCCAAGGAGCTGGCGCACCGGGAGCGTTGAGCCCGGCGCCGCGGGCCGCGGGCCGGAAACTCCCGCAGGTCGCGCGCCCACCGCCCGTACGGTGGGCCCGTGACCCAGGTGATCGTGCTCAACGGCGGTTCCAGCTCCGGCAAGTCCGGCATCGTGCGCTGCCTCCAGGAGGTGCTGCCGGACCCCTGGCTCGCGGCCGCGATCGACACCTTCGTCGACGCGCTGCCCGCCCGGCTGCGCTCCGGGTCCGACGCCGACGGCATCGCCTTCGCCCCGGACGGCGGGGTCTCGGTCGGCCCCGCGTTCCGCGCCCTGGAGGCCGCGTGGCGCGCGGGCGTCGCGGCGACGGCCCGCGCGGGCGCGCGCGTCATCGTCGACGACGTCCTCCTCGGCGGCCCCGCCTCCCAGGTCCCCTGGCAGCAGGCCCTGACCGGCCTCGACGTCCTCTGGGTCGGCGTCCACTGCGACCCCGCCGTCGCCGAGGGCCGCGCCACCGCCCGCGGCGACCGCCCCCCGGGCATGGCCACCACCCAGGCCGCCCTCGTCCACCAAGGCGTCTCCTACGACCTCGAGATCGACACCACCCACACGGAATCCCTCACCTGCGCCCGCGTCATCGCGGAGCACGTCACGCGGCGGGCCGAGGCGACGCGGGACGGGGATGCGACGAGGCCCGGCGCGTAGAGGATGACGCGCCGGGCCTCGTCGAGCTGTGGCACTCCGTCAGCCCAGGAGGCCGCCGACGAGGCTGCCGCGGTCGTCGTCGCCGCCGGGGTTCTGGCCGGTGGAGCCGCCGTCGGCCGAGGAGCCGTCGTTGCCGCCGGAGGTGTCGGGGGCCGGGGCGGGGGCGGCGGGGGCCTCGCCGGTGGTGCCGCCGGTGGGGTCGGCGGGGGCCGGGGCGGGTTCCTGCTCCTGCGGGGGCGCCTCGCCGGCGCCCTGGGACTGGCTGGGCTGCCCCGTGGCCGCGCCCGTGGACTGCGAGGGGCGGTCGGTCGTACCGCTGGTGGTCTCGTCGTCCGCGCCGGCGGGGCTCTCCGCGCGGGGGGACGGCGAGGCGCTCGCGGCGGGGTCGCGCCGGGGGCCGCGCTCCTCGCGCTTCCCGCCGTCCTCGGCCGCGCGCTCGCCGGGGACGGTGGGGAGGGTCTCGCCGTACTGCTCGTTGCGCGGGGCGCCGGGGCCGGGGACGGAGATCATCTCGGAGGAGCGGACCATGGAGCCGATCATCGAGCCGAGCAGCAGGGTCAGGCCGATGACGACCGTGGCGTAGATCGTGCCGCGCCGCAGCACCCAGTTCCGCAGCTCCCACAGCTCCGCGCGCGGGCCGAGCAGCCGCCACGCGCGACCGGCGAGGCGGCCGTCGAGCGAGTAGACGGGGGCGCCGGCGATGACCAGCGGCGACCAGGCGGCCAGGTAGATGATGTCGGGGGTGTCGTAGACCGGGACGCTCTTCCAGCTGACGGTCACGAGCAGCGCCACCGACAGCAGCGCGCCGAAGACCGCCGCGAGCCGCTGCCAGAGACCGAAGATCGTCAGCACGCCGACGACGATCTGCAGGAAGGCGACGGTCAGGCCGGCGCCGACGGGGTGGGACAGCGCGAAGTCGCGCAGCGGCTCGGCGACCGCCCACGGGTTGAGCGACGTGAGCCACTTGACCATGGACCCGCGCTCGCCGCCGTCGAAGTAGACGGGGTCGCCGAGCTTGCCCATGCCGGCGAAGACGGAGATCAGGCCGAGGAAGACGCGCAGCGGCAGCAGCACGACGCCGAGGTTCATCCGGTGGCCCGGGTAGTACGCCTGGCGGGCGGCCTGGGCGTCCGGGTCGAGCGGCCCGGCCGCGCGCCGCTCGCGCTCGGCCGCCGCCCGCTCCTCCGCCGCCTCGTCGTCCGCGCTCGCGACGACCGGCATCCGCGGGAGCAGCTGCGTCTGCGGGCCGCCGGCGCGCGGGGCGGGGATGTCGTCGCCCGGAGCCCCGGGGACACCGGGACCGCCGGGACCGCCCGGCGCGCCGCCCGGCGGGGCCGTGGTGACCCGCGGGATGGTCTGCGTGGCCGCCCCGCCGGACCCCGATTCCCGCACGGCCTCCAGGAGTCCGGTCGTCGCCCCGGCCTCGCCGGGCGCGCTGCGCCCGCTCCACACGACGGGCGCCTTGCGCCGGGCCACGGTCTGGGCACCCGCGACGGCGCCGACGACCGGGATGCGCAGGGTGTCCGCGCCGGCCGCGGCACGGCGCGGTACGGCCGCGGAGGGCAGCTGCACGCGGAAGCTCGCGTGCGTGACGATGACCTGGGCCGGGTCGGACGGCACCTTCGTCATGTTCAGCGCGGGCGGCTCGTCGAACCGGGGCGTTCTGGTGTCCACACTCATCTAACCGAGTGATGTGTGTTTAGGACACTGCCTTGACGTCGGCTAAGTGACAGCGGACGGTCAAGAGATCGTTACGCCGCGCGAGGGACGGCCGAACGGCCGCAACCGACCCGCCGCCCCTCACCCACCCGTTCAGCCCCGCCGCTTGGCCGCCTCGTAGAGGACGATTCCCGCCGCGACACCCGCGTTGAGGGACTCCGCGCCGCCCGGCATCGGGATGCGGACCCGGATGTCGCAGGTCTCGCCGACGAGCCGGCCGAGGCCCTTGCCCTCGGAGCCGATGACGACGCAGACGGGCCCGGCGAGCGACTCCAGCTCGGTGACGTCCGCCTCGCCGTCGGCCGCGAGACCGACGACGGTGACGCCGGCCTTCTTGTACGCCTCGAGGGCGCGCGTCAGGTTGGTGACCCGGGCGACGGGCGTCCGCGCGGCGGTGCCCGCGGACGACTTCCACGCCCCGGCCGTCATCCCGGCGGCGCGCCGCTCGGGCACGACCACGCCGTGGCCGCCGAACGCGGAGACCGAGCGGACGATCGCGCCGAGGTTGCGCGGGTCGGTGACCCCGTCGAGGGCGACGATCAGCGGGTCCTCGCCCTCGTCGAACGCCGCGCCGATCAGGTCGTCGGCCTGCGCGTACTCGTACGGCGGGACCTGGAGGACCAGGCCCTGGTGGTTGAGACCGTTCGTCATGCGGTCCAGCTCGGGGCGGGGGGCCTCCATGAGGTGGATGCCGCCGCGCTCGGCGGCGAGCTGGAGCGCCTCGCGGACCCGCTCGTCGTTGTCGATGAACTGCTGGACGTACAGCGTGGTGGCGGGGACGCCGTCGCGCAGCGCCTCGAAGACCGGGTTGCGGCCGACGACCATCTCCGACGTGCCCTTGCCGCCGCGCCGGGCGACGGGGCGGCGACCGCCCTGCGCCTTCCTGGCCTTGGCGTTGGCGACGCGGTTCTTCACGTGGCCCTTGCGCATCTCGGCGGGCGGGGTCGGGCCCTTGCCCTCGAGGCCACGGCGCCGCTTGCCGCCGCTGCCGACCTGCGCGCCCTTCTTGCCGGACATGCGTCGGTTCTCGGCCATGGTCTACCAGTCTCCGTCTGCGTTGCTGCTGCTGTGGTCTGAAGTGAGTGTGCCGCCCGGGGGTCCGGGCGGCACGTCGGGAAGGGGTCGCTCAGCGCGGGCCGAGCGTCCACCGCGGGCCGCTCGGGCCGTCCTCGATGACGAGCCCGGACTGCGTGAGCTGGTCGCGGATCGCGTCCGCCGTCGCCCAGTCCTTGCGCGCCCGCGCGGACTCGCGCTGTTCGAGCACCAGGCGGACCAGGGTGTCGACCGCCCCGTGCAGGTCGTCGCCGCGGTCGCCGTCGCCCGCCCAGTGCGGGTCGAGCGGGTCGAGGCCGAGGACGCCGAGCATGGCGCGCACCTCGGCGAGCCGGGCGACGGCCGCCTCCTTGTCGTCGGCGGCCAGCGCGGAGTTGCCCTGCCGGACGGTGGTGTGGACGATCGCGAGCGCCTGGGGGACGCCCATGTCGTCGTCCATCGCCTCGGCGAACGCCGGCGGGACCTCGTCCGCGGGGGCGACGACACCGCCCGCCTTCTCCACGACCCGCTGCACGAACCCCTCGATCCGCGCGAACGCGGACTCGGCCTCGCGCAGCGACTCCTCGCTGTACTCGATCATCGAGCGGTAGTGCGGGGTGCCCAGGTAGTAGCGCAGCACGATCGGCCGCCAGTGCTTGACCATCTCGCTCACGAGGACCGAGTTGCCGAGCGACTTCGACATCTTCTCGCCGCTCATGGTGACCCAGGCGTTGTGCACCCAGTACGACGCGAAGGCGTCGCCGAAGGCCTTGGCCTGGGCGATCTCGTTCTCGTGGTGCGGGAAGACGAGGTCGAGCCCGCCGCCGTGGATGTCGAACGCGCTGCCCAGGTACTTGTGCGCCATCGCCGAGCACTCCAGGTGCCAGCCGGGGCGGCCGCGGCCCCAGGGGGTGTCCCAGTCCGGCTCGCCCGGCTTGGTCGCCTTCCACATCGCGAAGTCGCGCGGGTCGCGCTTGCCGGTGACGCCCTCGTCGGGCTGGCGCAGGTCGTCGACGTCCTGGTTCGACAGCTCCAGGTAGCCGGGGAACGAGCGCACGTCGAAGTAGACGCTGCCGTCCGCCTCGTACGCGTGCCCGCGCTCGATCAGACCGCGCATCATCTCGATCATCTCCGGCACGTGCCCGGTCGCCCGCGGCTCGTACGTGGGCGGCAGGCAGCCGAGCGCGGCGTAGCCGTCGTTGAACGCGCGCTCGTTCTCGTACCCGATCGACCACCACGGGCGGCCCTGCTCGGCCGCCTTCGCGATGATCTTGTCGTCGATGTCCGTGACGTTGCGGACGAACGTGACGTCGTAGCCGCGGTAGGCGAACCAGCGGCGCATGATGTCGAAGTTCAGCCCCGACCGGATGTGACCGATGTGCGGGGCCGCCTGGACGGTCGCGCCACAGAGGTAGATCGAGACGCAGCCCGCGGTGAGCGGGGTGAAGTCACGGATCTGCCGGGCGCTGGTGTCATACAGGCGAATGGTCACCACACCAGGGTAGTGGGCCTGTGGTAGTGCCCCGCCACGGATCCGGCCATCAGCCGCGAAAGCGTGACGTACGGCGCGGCCGGCGGTCGTCAGATGCGTCCGACGACCTTGTCCGGCGTGATCCGCACGACCACCCGCGGGGCGTCCTCGCCGGCGCGCGGGTTGAACTCCGCGTACGGCTTGCCCACGTACTTCAGCGACAGCTCGTCGATCAGCTCCTGCCCGCCGTCCGTCGTCACCGTCGCCCGGCCCCTGATCTCGGCGTACGAGTACGGGGCGTCGAACGGCTGCACCACCACGGACACGCGGTCGTCCCGCCGGAGGTTCAGCTCCTTCCGGCGGCCCTGCGTCGTGCTGATCAGCACGTCATCGCCGTCGCGCTTGACCCAGACGGGGGAGAGCTGGGGGCTGCCGTCGGGCTGGACCGTGCCGATGATCACGAACACGGGGGTGTCGAGAAGGTCCTTCAGCTCCGCTGAGAGTGTCACGTGTCCTCCCGGACTGGGGTGTGCGTACGGGGCGCGGGTTCCCCCCATGCGTACCCCGCATGCGCGGCGGCCGCGAGCGGGGGCGCTCGGGGCGCGCCCGAGCCGCAGGAGGACGTCGGCCCGACGTGGGGGTGCGGGGGCGGAGCCCCCACCGGGGCCGAGCCCCACCGGGGCGGCGCTCAGGCGCGCGGAACCACCAGCGCCGTCGCGACCGCCGCCAGACCCTCCTCGCGGCCGACGAACCCGAGCCCGTCGGACGTCGCTCCGGAGACGGAGACGCGCGCGCCGACCGCCTCGGAGAGGACCTTCTCCGCCTCGGCGCGACGCCGGCCGACCTTGGGCCGCACGCCGACGACCTGCACGGCGACGTTGCCGATGACGAACCCCGCGTCACGGACGATGCGGGACGCCTCCGTCAGGAGCGCGAGGCCGGACGCCCCGGCCCACTCGGGACGCCCGGTCCCGAAGTGCGCGCCGAGATCCCCGAGCCCCGCCGCGGAGAACAGCGCGTTGCACGCCGCGTGCGCGACGACGTCCGCGTCCGAGTGCCCGGCGAGCCCGTCGCCCTCGCCCTCCCACAGCAGCCCCGCCACCCACAGCGGCCGCCCCGCCTCGAAGGCGTGGATGTCGGTCCCGATCCCGACCTGCGGCAGACCGACCGGCCGCCCCGTCGCCTCAGAACCCATCGTTCGCCCTCCTGCGCGCCAGGACCGCCTCGGCGAGGACGAGGTCCAGCGGCCGCGTCACCTTGAACGCCTCCGGATGCCCGGGCACGGCGACGACCGCACCGCCGAGCTGCTCGACCATGCTCGCGTCGTCGGTGACCTCCGCGGTGACCGACGCGTGCGCCCGCGCCAGCAGGTCGCGCTCGAACCCCTGGGGCGTCTGCACGGCCCGCAGCGCGCCCCGCGCGAGCGTGGCGACGACCGGCTCGGGCCCGCCGGCCTCGACGGGCGGCGCGACCTCCTTGACCGTGTCGGCGAGCGGCAGCGCGGGGACGACGGCCGGCGCCCCGTCCCGTACCGCCTGGACGACCGCGTCGACGGTGTCGACCGGCACGAGCGGCCGCGCGGCGTCGTGGACGAGGACGATCCCTATGTCCGGCGGCAGCGCCTCGACGCCCGCGCGCACGGAGTCCTGCCGGTTCTCGCCGCCGGGGACGACGAGGTAGTCGGTGCGCTCGGGCAGCGCGTGCTCGTCGAGGAGGTGCTTGACGGCGACCGCGTCGTCGGCGGGCGCGACGACGACCACGAGCGAGACCGCCCGCGACGCGGCCATCGCACGCACCGCGTGGATCAGCATCGGGGTGCCGCCGAGGGTGCGGAGCGCCTTGGGGGCGCCGGGGCCGAGGCGTACGCCCCGCCCGGCCGCCGGGATGACCACCGCCGTGCGTACGGCGCGCGATTCGTCAGACATCGGTCCCACGTTCAGGGTTTCGGTCCTCGACGGAAGTGGGTATGGCCCCAAGCGAGCCGCCCAGGGCGCCCCGTCCGGACCCCTTCCGTGACATCCGGTCGAGGTGCTGCGACAACTTCACTTCGGAAAACATCACCGCATCCGCGCGCGTGGACCGCCGCGTGTGCGGGTACGAAGACGCCGCGGCACCCACCGACACCGTTCTCACAGCGTCAGAGGGCACCGCGGCGACTCACGCGTCAGGACGCGAGGACCTCGTCCAGCAGGGCCTCGGCCTTGTCCTCGTTGGTGTTCTCGGCGAGGGCCAGCTCGCTGACCAGGATCTGCCGCGCCTTGGCGAGCATGCGCTTCTCGCCGGCGGACAGACCGCGCTCGCGCTCCCGGCGCCACAGGTCGCGGACCACCTCGGCGACCTTGATGACGTCACCGGAGGCGAGCTTCTCGAGGTTCGCCTTGTAACGTCGGGACCAGTTGGTGGGCTCCTCGGCGTACGGCGCGCGGAGCACCTCGAAGACCCGGTCCAGACCCTCCTGACCGACAACATCGCGCACGCCGACGAACTCCGCATTGTCCGCGGGCACACGCACTGTCAGGTCGCCCTGGGCGACCTTGAGCACCAAGTAGGTCTTGTCCACGCCTTTGATCTGGCGAGTCTCAATGGCCTCGATCAGCGCGGCCCCGTGATGCGGATAGACCACGGTGTCGCCAACCTTGAACGTCATGTGACAGGTACCCCTTCCGTGGCTATCCAGAGTAACACGGAAACGACGTCTTCTGAATGGCGTTTTCGCAGGTCAGGGCATATCTCGGGGCTTGACAACGGCAACCGAAGCGTGCTGCGGCGGCTTTCCGGAGGGGGGTATTCGCAGGTCGGAGCGGCTTCCCGGACGAGGCGTGAGCCACACGCGGAACGTGCTCCGACGTCACCACAGGAGGCGAAACATCCCCATATGTCCGCTTCCGATGCGCGAGATTTCGTCACTCCGTTCGGATCTCGGCCCATCGGTGCGTAATTGATCACGTGATCCCCGCGACAGACCCGCGCCGGCCCGTCGCGCTCCGTACCGGCGGGCTCCACGAGCCGTTCCCGTACCCGTGCCGATCAATTCACCAGGGGCGTTCCGTTATTCGCGCCGATAGCGCGCGGCTTTCCCGCACGCCCTCCCGCGCGCCCCCCTCCGGCCAATTGGCGGGCCGTTACCGGCGCCCCCTGCAAATGCCCGCGCCGGGGGCCCTTTCCCGGGTCGCGGGATTGCCCGCGTGGGGCGTGCGGAGCGCAAGGCGGCCGGTGGGGCGGGTCGGGTGCGGCCCCGCGGCGAGCGCTCGGTAACCTGATCCCGCCTGACAGACCTTTAGGGCGGCCATACAAGGTCGGCCCCCTGACCCGTGCTAGGAGTTGCGCCAGCCGTGAGCCGCAGCCTTCGACGTGGCGCCCTCGCCGCCACCGCCATCGCGTTCTCGCTCGCCACGCTCTCCGCGTGCGGGGCCGGCAACGACGCCCAGACGCTGGGCGTCCGGCCCGACAACGCGGCGACCACGGTCGGCACCGTCAAGATCCAGAACGTCGCCGTCGTCACCCAGCCGGAACTCGACGACGAGGGCCCGGCGTCCGTCGTCGCGACCCTCTTCAACGACGGGACGAAGGACGAGACCGTCGAGTCGATCACCCTGCCGGGCAGCGGCGCGCCGGTGAAGCTCAGCCCCGCCGAGGGCCGGAGCGACGTCACCGTCCCGGCCGGCGGCTCGGTGATCATCGGCGGCGAGGGCCACGCGTCCGCGGTCGTCGAGAACGGCCGCGAGGCGGTCGAGGACGGCACCGTGCAGGAGGTCGTCTTCGGCCTGAGCGAGACGGGCGACGTCGGCCTGCAGGCGCTCGTCGTCACCTCCAGCGGCTACTACAAGGGCGTCGGCCCGTCCGCGGGTCCGGCGGAAAGCGCCGAGCCGTCGGAGTCCGCCTCGCCCGAGGCCTCGGAGTCGGCCGAGGCGTCCGCGTCGGAGTCCGCCTCGGAGTCCGCCGACCCGTCGGCGTCCGCCTCCGAGCAGGCCGAGGAGTCCCCCGAGGCGGGCGAGAGCGCGCAGTAGGACCCCGCACGCGACACACGCAAGGGGGCTCCCGGACCTGGTCCGGGAGCCCCCTTCGTCGTGCGTCGCGCGGGCCGCGCTCTACGGCTCGAACTTGTAGCCCAGGCCGCGCACCGTCACCAGGTAGCGCGGCGCGCCCGGGTCGGGCTCGATCTTCGCGCGGAGCCGCTTGACGTGGACGTCGAGGGTCTTGGTGTCGCCGACGTAGTCCGCGCCCCAGACGCGGTCGATGAGCTGCATCCGGGTGAGCACCCGGCCGGCGTTGCGCAGCAGCATCTCCAAGAGGTCGAACTCCTTCAGCGGCAGGTCCACCTTGCCGCCGCCGACGGTGACCACGTGCCGGTCGACGTCCATCCGGACCGGACCGGCCTCCAGGGCCTGCGGGGAGACCTCCTCCGGCTCGCCGCGGCGGCGCAGCACCGCGCGGATGCGGGCCACCAGCTCGCGGGAGGAGAAGGGCTTGGTCACGTAGTCGTCGGCTCCTATCTCCAGCCCGACGACCTTGTCGATCTCGCTGTCCTTGGCGGTGACCATGATGACGGGCACGTTGGAACGCACCCGCAGCTGGCGGCAGACCTCGGTGCCGGGGAGGCCGGGGAGCATCAGGTCGAGCAGGACGAGGTCGGCGCCGTTGCGCTCGAACTCGTCCAGGCCTTCGGGGCCGGTGGCCGCGATCGCGACCTCGAAGCCCTCCTTGCGGAGCATGTAGGACAGGGCGTCGCTGAAGGATTCCTCATCCTCGACGACGAGCACTCGGGTCACGGACGGACCTCCGGGGCGGGAAGGGCTGGTGGGGTGTACGGGGTGAACGAGGCGTCGGGGTGGTGCGGTGCGGGCGCGGTGGACGCCGTGCGGGGCTCGGGCCCGTCCTCGGCGGCGGCCCGGTGGTCGGCCTCGGCGTCGTAGGGGGCGAACGGTCCCGGACCGTCCTCCGCGCGGTCGCGGACGGCCGCGGCCTGCGGGAGGCGGAGGGTGAAGGTGGAGCCCTGGCCCTCGGCGCTCCAGACGGTGACCTCGCCGCCGTGCGACGCGGCCACGTGCTTGACGATCGCGAGCCCCAGGCCCGTGCCGCCGGTGGCGCGGGAGCGGGCGGGGTCGACGCGGTAGAAGCGCTCGAAGATGCGCTCGCGGTCCTTCTCCGGGATGCCGATGCCCTGGTCGGTGACCGCGATCTCGATCAGGTCGCCGCCGGGCGCGGCGACCCTGCGGGCGGCGATGCCGACGCGGGTGCGGGCCGGGGAGTAGTTGACGGCGTTCTCGACGAGGTTGCCGAGCGCGGCGGCGAGCTGGCCGCGGTTGCCCCAGACCCGCAGGCCGCCCGCCCCGTCCGGCCGCCGCCCGCCGCCGGTGTCGTCGGACGCCGTGCCGCCGCCGGTGCTGGCGGCCATGGTGATCTGCTTGACGGAGGCGGTGTGGCGGCAGCGGTCGACAGCCTCGGCGACGAGCTCGTCGACGCGGACGGGTTCGGCGTCCTCCAGCGGGTCGTCGTTCTGGACCCGGGAGAGGTCGATCAGCTCCTGGACGAGGCTGGTGAGGCGGGTGGCCTCGATCTGCATCCGGCCGGCGAACCGCTCGACGACCTCGGGGTCCTCGGAGGCGTCCATGACGGCCTCGGAGAGCAGCGAGAGGGCGCCGACGGGGGTCTTGAGCTCATGGCTGACGTTGGCGACGAAGTCGCGGCGGACGGCCTCGATGCGACGGGCCTCGGTCAGGTCCTCGACGAGCAGCAGGACGAGACGGGAGCCGAGCGGGGCGACCCGCGCGGAGACGGCGAGGGTGTCGCCGCGGCCCGTCCCACGGCGCGGGAGGTCGAGCTCGACCTGGCGTATCTCGCCGTCGCGGCGGGTGTCGCGGGCCATCTGGAGCATCGCCTCGACGGCGAGCGTCCCGCCGCGGACCAGCCCGAGCGCGTAGGCGGCGGAGCTGGCCTTGACGACGGCGTCGGCCTCGTCGAGGACGACGGCGGAGGAGCGCAGCACCGAGAGCACGGTGTCGACGCCCGGCGGCAGCACCGGGTCGGCGTGCAGCGAGGTGCGGGTGGGGCGGGCCTGCTCGCGCTCGCTCCAGCGGAACGCGAGAACCGCGATCGCGCCGGTGAAGAGCCCGGCGATCGCCGCGGCTGCGGCG
>NZ_JBHWZH010000163.1:0-12406 GCF_042728285.1 Streptomyces sp. NPDC060194
CTGTAGGCCAGCGCTTCGAGTACCCCGGAGGTGATGATCAGGGACTGCTCGGGGCCCGGCGGCTCCGCGGTCTGCAGCAGGTCGCGGATGTTGCGACCTGCGTGTACGTCCCGCTGTGCGGTGGCGGTGGGATTTGAACCCACGGTGACATCGCTGCCACGACGGTTTTCAAGACCGTTCCCTTAGGCCGCTCGGGCACACCACCCCCGCGCCGCCGGGGTGCGGTGGCGCGGGGACCAGAGTAACGGGTGGCCGTGCGGCCGGGGGGTCAGTCGCCCTTGCGCTGGCCGAGGACGACGTCGACGGTGGTGGACTTGCCGTCGCGGACGTAGGTCAGCTTGACGGTGTCGCCCGGCTTGTGGGTCCAGATGGTGCCCACCAGGGTCGGACCGCTGTCGATGACGGTGTCGTCGAGCTTGGTGACGACGTCGCCGGGCTGCAGGCCGGCCTTGTCGGCGGGGCCGCCGGGGGTGAGCGGCTCGGCGCCGTCGCTGCCCTCCTCCATGATCTTCGCGCCGGCGCCGGAGTCCTCGCGCATGTCGACCGAGACGCCGATGACCGGGTAGACGGGCTCACCGGTCTTGATCAGCTGCTCGGCGACGTTCTTGGTCTGGTTGACCGGGATGGCGAAGCCGAGGCCGATGGAGCCGGCCTGCCCGCCGCCGCCCAGGCCCCCGCCGGTGGACTGGATGGCGGAGTTGACGCCGATGACCGCGCCGCTCGCGTTGAGCAGCGGGCCGCCGGAGTTGCCCGGGTTGATCGAGGCGTCGGTCTGCAGCGCGCTCATGTAGGAGGTGCTGGAACCAGAGCCGTCACCGGAGGCCACCGGGCGGTTCTTGGCGCTGATGATGCCGGTGGTGACCGTGTTCGACAGGCCGAAGGGCGCGCCGATCGCGATCGTCGAGTCGCCGACGGCGACCTTGTCGGAGTCGCCGAGCGGCAGCGGGGTCAGGTTGGCGGGCGCGTTCTTCAGCTTCACCACGGCCACGTCGTAGCCCTCGGCCCGGCCCACGACCTCGGCGTCGTACTTCTTGCCGTTGGAGAAGGTCGCCGACAGCTCGCCGCCCTCCGCCGCGGAGGCGACCACGTGGTTGTTCGTGACGATGTGGCCCTCCTTGTCGTAGACGAAGCCGGTGCCCGTGCCGCCGTCGCCGGAGCTGCCCTTGGCCTCCAGGGTGACGACGCTGGGCAGCGCCTTCGCGGCGACCGCGGAGACCGTGCCGGGCTCGCGCTTGATGTCGGGGGAGCCCTGGGAGGCGGAGACGGTGGTGGAGCCGGTCGGGTCGTCGTTCCGGTCGGCGGCCCAGTAGCCGATGCCGCCGCCGACCCCGCCCGCGACCAGCGCCGCGACCAGGGCGGCGGCGACCAGGCCGCCCTTGCGCCGGCGCTTGCCCGCGGCCGGGTCGGCGTGGGTGTGGGCTTGCGCGCCGGTGCCCCACGGGTCGCCGCCGACGCCCTCCCACTGCGCGTTCTGCTGCCGGCTCGCGCCGCCGTCGTCGTACGTCTCGTGGCCGGCCGGGGCGGGCGGCGGGGGCCAGTGCTCGGCGCCCGGCGGCGCCGACGGCGGGGGGCCGGGGTGCGGGCCGGGGGCCTGGCCGTAGGCGCCCGCCCGCGGGTCGCCGGCCTGCGTCCCGGCGCCCGGGGCGTACGGCGGGGCGTCGGGGTGCGCGGGAGTGGCGGGAGCGGCCGCCGGCGCGGGCGGACCGGACGGGGCCGCGGGTACGTCCTTGCCCTCGTTGCCCTCGTTCTCGCTGCTCACAGCTCTCTCTCCTCGGTCCGCGTCGTCTTGTTCCACTGTCCGGAGGTGCGGCCGGCCACCGATGTACGTGTGCGGTCAGCTTTTCCCACCGGACGTCAGGCCACCATAAGCGGGACCTGTGCGTCCGGGGCGCGTCCAGCGGCAGGTCCCCTGGCCGGGTACCCCGTCCGCGCGATGGCACCATGGCGCGGTGACCCGAGCCCGTCAGCACCCGATCCAGGTCGTCGCTCACCGAGGTGCTTCCCAGGACGCCCCGGAACACACGCTGGCCGCCTACCGCAAGGCCATCGAGGTCGGCGCGGACGCCCTCGAGTGTGACGTACGGCTCACCGCCGACGGCCACCTCGTCTGCGTGCACGACCGCCGCGTCGACCGCACCTCCAACGGCCGGGGCGCGGTGTCCTCGCTGGAGCTCTCCGCGCTCTCCGCCCTCGACTTCGGCTCCTGGCGCACGCCCGACGCCGACCCCGAGGCCCCCGACCGGGCCACCGACACCGACCGGGACCTGGAGTCCACCGCCGTCCTCACCCTGGAGCGGCTGCTCGAACTGGTCGCGGACGCCGGCCGCCCCGTCCAGCTCGCCGTGGAGACCAAGCACCCCACCCGCTGGGCCGGGCAGGTCGAGGAGCGGCTGCTGCACCTGCTGGGGCGCTTCGGCCTGGACGGCCGGGGCGCGGATCCCGACGACGGCCCGTCCCCCGTCCGGGTGATGAGCTTCTCCGCGCGGTCCCTGCACCGCGTCCACGCGGCGGCCCCGTCGCTGCCGACCGTCCTGCTGACCCAGTTCGTCTCCCCCGGCCGGCGCGACGGCCGGCTGCCGGCGGGCGTGCGCATCGCCGGGCCCTCCCTGCGGATCGCCCGCAGCCACCCCGGGTACATCGAGCGGCTGCAGCGGGCGGGGCACCAGGTGCACGTGTGGACGGTGGACGAGCCCGACGACGTCGAACGGTGCGTGGAGCTCGGCGTCGACGCGATCATCACCAACCGCCCCCGCCAGGTCCTCGCCCAACTCGGCCGGTCCTGAGGACGCCACCCGCTCGACGGTGACCACCCGTGGCGAGCCCGTCACAGGGTGTGCCCCGGCGCGTTCGGAGCGGAACCGGACGTGTCGAGTGCGTCACCGTGGCCGGTCGGAGCGGTTTCCGGCGGCAACCGGAGGGGCATTCACACCGTGGCGTGGGGCGAAGGAGGTCTTGGGGGGTGACGTTTGTGGTCGCACAGGAAGTGCCCACGTCGTCGAGCATGGCCGTGTTCCACGGCCCGGCCGGCGTGGCGGAGGCCAGGCGGCGGATGCGGACGCAACTGCGCGCGAAGGGCGTCCCCGACGACACCATCGACGACGCGGTCCTCATCCTCTCCGAACTGCTCAGCAACGCCTGCCGGCACGGCCGCCCGCTGGGCCCCCGCTCCACGGGCGCGCACCCGGGGGAGCACCCCGACGGCGACTGCGAGGGCGCGATCCGCGTCTACTGGCACGTCGACCCCGCCTGCCGGATCACCGTCGAGGTCACCGACGGCGGCGGCCCCACCCGGCCCGTCCCCTCGACCCCGTCGGTCACCGCGCGGGGCGGCCGCGGGCTGAACATCATCGGCGCGCTCGCCAAGTCCTGGGGCGTGCGCGACGACGCCCCGGACGAGGTCACGGTCTGGGTCGTCATCGAGGGCGGCCAGTCGTCCTGAGCCGTCGCTACGCGCGTCACCGCCCGGTTCGGGGGCGCTCGTCCCGGTCTCCCACCGGTCCGGCCGCGGTCCTTGTGAACGGCTAGGCTCTCGCGCGTACCAGACGAGCCGTCACCGGGAGACACCCAGCATGGCCAAGAAGCGCACCCAGACGAAGGCCGCGAGGCCGCAGGTCGCCGCCGGCGAGATCCCGGTCGTGGGCGCCCGCGAACCCTGTCCCTGTAACTCGGGCCGCCGCTACAAGGCGTGCCACGGCCGGGCGGCCGCCCACGCGGTGACCGAGCTGGTGCAGCGCCCGTTCGAGGGGCTGCCCGCGGAGCCGGACTGGGTCGCGCTGCGCGAGCTGGTCCCGGCCGCGACGATCGCCCTGACGCTGAAGGACGGGCTGCCCGAGGGCGTGCCCTCGGTGACCCTGGCGACCGTGCTGCCGATGGCCTGGCCCGGCCTGCGCCGCGACGACGGCTCGGTCCTCGTCGGCCTGCAGAACGACACCGCCACCGGCGACCTCAGCCGCGACCTCGCCGACACCCTGCTGCGCGCCCTGGAGACCGAGCCCGGCAACCCGGTCGCCGCGCGGCGGGCGCCCGCCGACGGGCCCCGCCTCCAGGACCTGCTGGCCCCCGAGGGGCCCTTCGAGCCGGTCGTGCACACCGGGTTCGAGTTCTGGGTGCCCAACGCGGAGGACGCGGCCGACTCCTCGCCGGAGATCGCCGCGTCGCTGGAGCGCGCCAACGAGGCGGCGATCCCGACCGTCCGACTGGAGGGCGTCGACGCGGCCTACTGGTGCGAGACCCCGGAGAAGAACCACCTGCGCTGGGTGATGCCGCACGCGGAGGAGAAGCTGCTCGACGCGCTCGCCCGGCTGCACGCCGCCGGCGCCTCCTCGCTCGGCGAGGGCACCCGCCTGGTCGGCTCCTTCCGGGCGCACGGCCTCGTGGTCCCGGTCTGGGACCTGCCCACCGGCGTCTCGGCCGACGACGTCGAGAAGCCGGCCGCGGAGTTCGCCGAGCGCCTCGCGACCGCCCTCGCCACCGACGCGCCCCTGACGGCCGAGGAGCGGCGGGCCCGCGGCGGCCTCACCAACCGCCAGGTGACGCTCAGCTAGCCGACCGGCCGGTGACCGGAGCGGATCGAATTTGCGAACCGCGGATCTCTTGTTACCGTCGTAACAGCCCCGTTGCTGGTGCATCCCCCGTCGCCAGCAACGGGGTTCTCACGTTTCCGGCACCCCTCCCGCCCGGCCCCCGGACTCACCCGGCGGGGGCGCTGCCCGACCGGAGCAGCAGGGGACGTGCCGCCCCGCCCTCCGCCTCCGCGAACTCGGCGACCGCCGTGTAGCGCGCCGGCGGGCCGGCGACCGGCTCGCGGGGCGTCTCGCACAGGGCGGGCTCGTCGTCCGCCCTCACCTCGCAGTGCAGCTGGACGGTCCGGGCGGCCGGCCCCATGAAGCTGAGCACCGCGGTCAGCGGGGCGCCCGTGGTGTTGCGGTAGTAGGTGCGCGCCCAGGTCGCGCCGCCCTCGCGGAGGACGCAGGTCTGCGCCTCGACGCCTTCGGGGGAGGTGAGTTCGGGCCCGCAGCCGGCGGCCCGGGGTTCGGCCGAGGGGACGGGCGAAGGGTCCGGCGGGGTCGGCGCCGCGGCCGGAGCGGCGACCTCGGGCCGGTCGGCGCCGCCGCCCAGGAGCTGGCCGGCCGAGGCCGCCGCCAGCGGGAGCACCAGCAGGAGCGCCACGGCCCCGGTGAGCGCGACCGCCCGCAGGCGTCCGGCGTCCGCGGCCCGTTCGCGCGGTGTCCGCTCCATGTGCTGCCCCCGCCCCTCGGCCCGACCCGTCCGCCCGAAGGTAGCGGCGCGGGGCGGTCGCGACGGCGGCCCCGCGCCCGTTCTCCGCACATATCGGGCGCCGCCTCACCCGTACGAGTGTGACGGCGCCCGGGTCGGGCCGCGGAGGGCCGGGGTCAGCGGGAGACGCGGGTGCCGCCGTCCGGCGCGCCGTTGCTCGCCTCCAGGAGGGCGTCCATGACCGCCTCGACGGCCGGCAGCCAGGGCCGGGCCGAGCCGGGCAGCGGGGCGCGCTCCCAGCGGACCTCGCCGTCGGCCGCCTCCGACGGCGGCAGGGCGAGGTAGCCGCCGTCGCCGTGGAAGCGCAGCGTGCCGGGCACCCGGTCCTTGCTCCAGAGCAACTCGCCGAGCGCGGCCAGGGAGTACGGCGCGACCAGGACCGCCCAGCGGGTGGGGGTCGCGACGACCGGGCCGAGGCGCACGCCGAGCCGGTCGAGGCGGTCCAGGGCGCGGTGGCCGGCCTCGGCGGGCAGGCTGACCGCGCACGGCGCGTCGCCGCCGGTGGCCAGCAGGACCGGGGCGGCCGGGCCGTCGGCCCCGGACCACCACCAGCTGACCATGCGGCCGTCGGTGGTGGCCGCGAGCAGCGGGGGGTCGAGGGGGTGGGCGCCGGGCACGGGGCAGTGCGGGTCGGGGCAGGCGCAGGCCCGCGGGGTGCCGTCGGGGTCCGCGCCCGTCCCGCCGTACGCCTCGGTCTCGCGGTGCTCGCCGTCGTCGGCGAGCCCGACGCCGGGGACCACCGGCCAGCGCCAGACCGTCGCGAAGTTCAGGGCCGCGCCGCCGAGGGCCGATCGCGCCTCGGCACGCCGGGACTGGAGCCTGCGTCGCCTTCCGGAGATCTCACGCATGAGCGCTCGTTCCTTTCCGTGAGCCGCGGGAACCATCTGGACACGGGGGCCGCACCGCGCGGATGGGCCTCCACCCGGCCGGACGGGGACGGCTCCGACCGGGTCGCTGAGCTGATCTGGGTCGAACTGAGCGGTGTGCGCGTTCTGTTCGGTGCCGAGGAGCCGGGACGCCCCGCTGCCGGGACGCCTCACCGCCGAGGCGCCGAGGTGACGACGTGCTGTGCGACGGACGCGTGCGGGTCGAGCTGCGCGGGTGGTTCTGCGCGGGCTGGCCGCGCGTCCCGCCAGGCGCCGGGGCCCCCTCCCAGCATGGCCGTGGCGGGGGGTGGCGCGGGCGGGGCGCTTGCCGCTCTTCTTCGTCGGCACCCACCGGAAGGCCCTCCGGTGGGCGATGCCGTGGCCGCCTCTCGGCGGTGACGCGTGACGTCTTCCTAGGACGTCCGGCCACCGCGGGAAGTTCCCGGTCGAGCACCGGTGGCCGCCGAACTGCTTGAACGCCTTACTTCCTGGTCGTACCCGCGCCGACCGGGCCGACGCACGACGCGGCGGACCCAGTCGATCCCAATACCGTACGACCTCACGCGTTTTCCGGCCATTCTTCGCACACCACCCGGGTGCCCGGACACCCGCAAGAGGCCGCAGGACAATGCTGGACATGGCATGACGTATGCGTGTAGACGTGGACCCCTCGCCAGCGGCGTAGATGACATGGGGGTTCGCCATGCTTTGCAGCAGCTCGCACCGACCGGAAGGCCGGCGCCCATGACTCTTCCCCCCGTCCCGACGAACGCCTCGAACGTGGCCGGAATCGACACCGCGGTGCCGGCTCCGTCCCAGAATCCCGAGCTCGACCGGCCCGCTCCGGGACCGCAGCTCCAGGACCGCCTGGCCGGCTGGGTGTCCGACCTCACCACCCTCCACGAGCTCACCGACCGGCTCGTCCGCACCACCTCCGTGGCGGAGGCGCTCGACGAGGTGCTGCGCGCGGGTGCCGCGCTGGTCGGGGCCCGCCGCGGGATGGTCGTCCTGGAGGCGGCGGACGGCCCCGGCACCACGGTCGGCCTCGGTCTCAGCCACGGCGACCTCGGACGGATCGAGACCGTCCCGCGCGCCGCCACCGCGTGCGGCCGCGTCCTGGACGCCCTGGCCGCCGCCCCGGCCGGCTCGGCGGTCCCGGCAGGCTGCCAGCCCGACCTGTTCGCCGACCCGCACCTGGACCCCCGCCACCGCGAGGTCGCCACCGCCCTCGGCTACGCCGCCGCCTACGCCGTCCCGCTGGCCGCGGGCGACGAGCGGCTCGGGGCGGTGGCGTGGCTCTACGACGAGCCCGCCGAGCCCGGCGAGCGCGCCCGGCACCTGACCGGCCTCTACTGCGACGCGGCGGCCCACCACCTCGCCCGCACCGCCGCCCAGGACCGGGCCCTGGACTTCGCCGCGGCCCTGCGCGAGGAGTTGCTGCCCAGCCGGCTCCCCCGGGTCTCGGGCGTCCAGCTCGCCGCCCGCCACCGGACCGGACCGCGCGGCGGCGGCGACTGGTACGACGCCCTCCCGCTGCCCGAAGGCGCGCTCGGGCTCGCGGTCGGCTCCGTCACCGGCTCCGGGCCCGGCGCGGTCGCGGCGATGGGCCGGCTCAGAGCCAGCCTGCGGGCCTACGCGGTGATGGAGGGCGAGGACCCCGTCGCCGTCCTGTCCGACCTCGAACTCCTGCTCCGGCTGACCGAGCCCGCCCGCAGCGCGACGGCGCTCTTCGCGTACGTCGAGCCGGGCACCCGGCGGTGCGTGGTGGCGGGGGCCGGGCACGTGCCGCCGATGATCATCGGGGAGCGGCGGGCGGAGTTCGTGGAGACCACCGTGTCCGCGCCGCTCGGGATGCTGTCGTGCTGGGAGGCGCCCAGCGTGATCGCCGAGCCCGCCTCCGGCGAGACGCTCCTGCTGTGCACCGACGGGCTGCTCCGGCGGACCGGCGAGCCGGTCGACCGGGCCTACGCCCGGCTGCACACCGCGGCCGCCAGCGTGCCGCGCGCCGCCCGGCACGACCCCGGCGCCGTCTGCGACCACATCCTGCGCTCCCTGCTGCCGGACGGGACGGACGCGGTGGACAGCGACGAGGACGTCGTCCTGCTCGCGGCCCGCTTCCGCTAGGCCGCCGGCCCCGGGAGGGCACCTTCCTCGGCGCTGTCCGATCCGGCCGGTATACCCCTTTCGAGACGCGGGCCGTACAGCCGTACGATGGGTGTCGGTCCAGAGGTGTATCGAGGAGGCGTCCCGTGTCAGAAGAGGCAGCAGAGCTCGTTCCGCAGACTTCGGAGGAGACCCCGGAGGAGCCGATCAAGCAGCGGAAGAACGGCCTGTACCCGGGCGTCTCCGACGAGCTCGCCGCGTCCATGAAGACCGGCTGGGCCGACACCGAGCTGCGCGACCTGCAGCCGGTCGAGCAGGCCCCGAACGCCGCCGCCCGCCGCGCCGCGCTCTCCGCCCGCTTCCCCGGCGAGCGGCTCGTCGTCCCCGCGGGCAACCTGCGGACCCGCTCGAACGACACCGAGTACGGCTTCCGCGCCTCGACGGAGTACGTGTACCTGACCGGCGACCAGACCGACGACAGCGTGCTCGTCCTGGAGCCGCGCGGGGACGGCGCCGAGGGCCACGACGCCGTGATCCACCGGCTGCCCCGCTCGAACCGCGAGAACGGCGAGTTCTGGCTGAACGGCATGGGCGAGCTGTGGGTCGGCCGCCGGCACAGCCTGAAGGAGTCCGAGCTCCTCTACGGCGTCCCGTGCAAGGACGTCCGCGAGCTGGCCGCCGCGCTCGCCGAGGCCACCGGCCCGGTCCGGGTCGTGCGCGGCCACGACGCCGGTATCGAGAAGGCCCTCACCGACAAGGTGACCGCCGAGCGCGACGAGGAACTGCGGGTGTACCTGAGCGAGGCGCGCCTCGTGAAGGACGACTTCGAGATCGGCGAGCTGCAGAAGGCCGTCGACTCCACCGTCCGCGGCTTCGAGGACGTCGTGAAGGTGCTCGACAAGGCGGAGGCCACGTCCGAGCGCTACATCGAGGGCACCTTCTTCCTCCGCGCCCGCGTCGAGGGCAACGACGTCGGCTACGGCTCCATCTGCGCCGCCGGACCGCACGCCTGCACCCTGCACTGGGTCCGCAACGACGGCCAGGTCCGCTCCGGCGACCTGCTGCTGCTCGACGCCGGCGTGGAGACCACCACCCTCTACACCGCCGACGTCACCCGCACCCTGCCGATCAACGGCCGCTTCACCGACATCCAGCGGAAGATTTACGACGCGGTGTACGCGTCCCAGGAGGCGGGCATCGCCGCGGTCAAGCCCGGCGCCGCCTTCCGCGACTTCCACGACGCCTCGCAGCGGGTGCTCGCCGAGAAGCTCGTCGAGTGGGGCCTGGTCGAGGGCAGCGTCGAGCGGGTCCTGGAGCTCGGCCTCCAGCGCCGCTGGACGCTCCACGGCACCGGCCACATGCTCGGCCTCGACGTCCACGACTGCGCCGCCGCGCGGACCGAGGCGTACGTCGGGGGCACGCTGGAGCCCGGCATGGTCCTCACCGTCGAGCCCGGCCTCTACTTCCAGGCCGACGACCTGACGGTGCCGGAGGAGTACCGCGGCATCGGCGTGCGGATCGAGGACGACATCCTCGTCACCGCCGACGGCAACCGGAACCTGTCCGCGGGCCTGCCGCGGACCAGCGACGACGTCGAGGCGTGGATGGCCCGGCTCAAGGGCTGACGCCGAAGAGGCGGATGTTTCACGTGAAACATCCGCCTCGGAGAACGGCACGGAGGGCGTGTCCCTCGTCGAACGCCTGCTAGGTGACGACGAGCGGCGCGCCCTCGCGCCATTTCAGCATCTTGTCGAAGGACACCACCGCGCCCGCGCGGCCCGGCCGGTTCCTGATCCGCACGTGGTCGGCGAGCTCCTCGATCAGGCCGAGGCCCCGGCCGCTCTCCGCGTCCGGCGAGACCTGGGGGGACCTGATCCGGCCCCGGGGGCGGGCGAAGCCCGGGCCGGTGTCCGCGACCTCGATCCGGCAGGTCTCGCCGTCCAGGTACGCGGTCACCCGGTACGCCGCCGGGCTCTCGCCGTCCGGGCCGCCGGGCTCGCCGGGGGCCGCCGTACCGCCGTGCTCGACGGCGTTCGCACAGGCCTCGCTGAGGGCGAGGGACAGGTCGTAGCTGATCTCCGGATCCACCCCGGCGGTCTCCATGGTCCCCATCAGGAGGCGCCTCGCCAGCGGCACACTGGCAGCCTCGCGCCGCAGATGCAGTGACCACCAGATGCTCATTGCTTCCAGCCTCCCGGGCGCGGCTCGACTCCGTCGTTCGCTGCTGCTCGATGTACCCGTACGTATTGCCGCCGGGGTCCGGGAGCAATCGTTCCGACGGAAGGAAGACGCCCGAACGGCCGAGGTCCGCGAGGTTTGCACCGGTATAAAGCGGTATAGAGGTGCACGGTGCCGGACCGCATCCCTCCGCATGCCGCACCACAACCGGCCTCCCGCCCATCGCTCCCGTTCCGTGACCTTCCGGACCTGCCGTACCGGCGCGGGGGCCGCGGTGCGATGATGGGCCGGCCATGCCCCCCGCAACGCCTCACCCCGTCGCACGCGCCGGAGCCGATCTGCGGCTCCTGAGGGCCGCGGTGTTCACCGCGGTCTGCGTCGCGCTGTCCGCGGCGGGTCACGTCTCGGCGAGCGGGGACGCGCTGCCCTGGTGGTCCGTCGGGCTCGGCCTGCTGGTCGTCCTCGCGATCGCGGTGCCCTGCGCCGGGCGGGAGCGCTCGCTGCCCGCCATCACCGCGGCCCTCGCCCTCGGCCAGATCGGCCTGCACGTCGTGTTCGGGCTCGGACAGCACGCGGCCGCTCCCGGCCCGTCGTCCGACGCGTCCGTCATGGCGACGGCCGCGCACCTGGTGTGCGGGGGCGGGGCGGCGTCGATGGGGCCGGAGCAGGCGCGCCGGATCGTCGACGCGGCGGGGCTGCCCGCCGGGCACGTCCACGCGGCCGGCGAGGTGTCGACCACGGCCCTGCTCAGCATGCCGATGCTGCTCGGGCACCTGCTGGCCGCGATCGCGGCCGGCTGGCTGCTGCGCCACGGCGACCGGGCGCTGTTCCGGCTCGCCGCCCTGCCGGCGGCCAGGACCGTCGCCGAGGCCGCGCCGGCGCGGTCGCTGCGCGCCGCGCTCGCCCTGGTCCGCGCGCTGTGCGCGGGCCTGCCGGCGGCCGGCCTGCCCGGCCCCGCCGCCCCGCGCGCCGCGGACGACGACGGGCCCCGACTCCGTACCACCGCACTCCTGCACTCGGTGATCAGGCGAGGACCGCCGGCGGGCTCCGGCGTCCTCGCGGCCTGCTGAGGCCGTTCCGCGCCACGACGCGAACCCGACGCGCCGCGCCCGTACCCGGGGCGGCGCGGCACCCGCGCGCACCCGCGCGCCCTCACCCCGTCACCACGCCGAAAGTGGAGTGCAAGCCCACCATGAACGTTTCGCGTATCGCCGTCACCGGCGGCGTCGCCGCCTCCTCCCTGCTGCTCATGGCCGTCCCCGCCTTCGCGCACGTCAGCGTGCAGCCGGTCGGCGAGGCGGCGCAGGGCGGTTACGCCACCGTCAACGTGAAGGTCCCCAACGAGCGGGACGACGCGTCGACGAACAAGCTGGAGATCACTTTCCCGGCCGACCACCCGCTCGCCTCGGTCATGCCGCAGGAGGTCCCGCGCTGGACCGCGAAGGTCACCAAGACCAAGCTCGACAAGCCGCTGGAGCTGCACGGCCGCAAGATCACCGACGTGGTCTCCAAGGTCACCTGGACCGGCGGCGAGATCAAGCCGGGCACCTTCCAGCAGTTCCCGCTCTCCCTCGGCCAGCTGCCCGAGGACACCGACCAGCTCGTCCTGAAGGCGATCCAGACGTACTCCAACAAGGAGGTCGTCCGCTGGATCGAGGAGCCGGTCGAGGGCGGCGAGGAGCCCGAGAGCCCCGCGCCCGTGCTCGCGCTCAGTCCGGCGTCCGAGGACGGCCACCACGGCGCGGGCGCGTCGGAGAAGCCGGAGGCCGACGCGAAGGCCGACGAGGCGAAGGCGGACGACGCCAAGGGTGAGGACGCCGGCCACGACGACGGCGACCACACGGAGACCGCCTCCGCGGAGAGCGGGAGCGACACCACCGCCCGCGTGCTCGGCGTCGTCGGCATCGTGATCGGCGCGGCCGGGGTCGCCTTCGGCGTCCTCGCGGGCCGCCGCCGCACCACCAGCTGACCCGCCCCCGCGG
>NZ_JBHWZH010000164.1:0-12113 GCF_042728285.1 Streptomyces sp. NPDC060194
CGCTCGCCGTGTCGGGGCCGGACCCTTGTTCGCGTCGGGACGCCTCAGACGCCCGCGGGCTCGCGCGCGGGGCGCGGGGCGGTGGCCTCGACGGCGTCGACGGGCTTCGGCGCGACGACCGGGGGCTTCGGCAGGACCAGGTACAGCAGGCCGGAGACGACGATCGTGACGACCCAGCCGAGACCGTACTCGCCGACGAAGTTGCCCTCGGCGAGCGGGCCGGTGAACCAGTCGCCGGCGGTGAACAGCAGGCCCGCGACCAGGCCGGCCGCCCAGGAGACGCAGGCGGCGGGCGCGAAGCCGCCGCGGTACCAGTAGGCGCTGGTGCGCGTGGTGTCGAGCAGCGCCTCGCCGTCGTACTCCGTGCGGCGCAGCATGTCCGCGCCGAAGACGCCGACCCACGCGGAGAACGCGACCGCGAGCAGCGACAGGAAGGCGATGAACGAGCCGAGGAAGCTCGTCGCCGCCAGCATCAGGACCGCGCCGAGGACCAGGGAGATCACGGCGTTCACCGAGACCGCCCAGTGGCGCGGCAGGGTGAAGCCGAGCGTCTGCGCGGTGAAGCCGGCGGAGTACATCGACATCGCGTTGATCAGCAGCATCCCGACCAGCGCGACCAGCAGGTAGGGCACCGCGATCCACAGCGGCAGGATCTCGCCCAGGAACGAGACCGGGTCCTGCGCGGAGGCCAGGTCCGGGGCGGAGACCGCCATGACCGCGCCCATCAGGACCATCGGCAGCACCACGATGCCCGCGCCGCCGACCGAGTTCGCCACCATCGCCCTCGCCGGGGTGTCCCGCGGCAGGTACCGGGCGAAGTCGGGGGCCGAGGGGATCCAGCTGACCCCGCCCGCGGCGATCATGCCGACGCCCGCGACCATCAGCGCGGTGCTCCCGGCCGGCTTGCCGAGGACGGCGCTCCAGTCGGTGTGCACGACCAGGTAGACCAGGACCAGCACGGAGAACGCGCCGAACAGGTAGGTCGCGTACCTGTTGCACTTCTGGACGACGCCGATGCCCATGCCCGAGATCGCGAAGGTGGCGACGACGAACACCAGCAGCGTCGCGACGACCAGGAACGTGCTGCTCTCCACCCCGAAGACGATGTCCAGCACGGTGAGCATCGCGTACGCGCCGGTCACCGCGTTGATCGTCTCCCAGCCCCAGCGGGCCACCCAGATCAGCGAGCCCGGCAGCAGGTTGCCGCGCTGCCCGAAGACGGCGCGGGAGAGCGCCATGCCGGGGGCCCCGCCGCGCTTGCCGGCGACGCCGATCAGACCGACCAGGCCGTAGCTGACGACCGGCGCCGCCACCGCGACCACCGCCGCCTGCCACAGGTTGAGGCCGAACGAGACTGCCAGGCTCGCCCCCATGGTGAGCAGCAGGACGCTGATGTTCGCCGCCACCCAGGTGGGGAACAGCTCGCGGACGCGCCCGGTGCGCTCGCTGTCGGGGACGGGTTCGAGGCCGCGCGTCTCCAGGGAGCGCTCGCTCCCGGCGGCCCGCGCCCGCTCGTCGGTGGTGGTCATCTGCAGGAACCGCTCTCTACGCGCGTAATCGGGACGAAATCATCGTACGTTGATCCAACCGGTGCCCCCCAGGGCCGTTCGGCCTTGGTGGGAAAGCACCATCACGTTGCCCGGGGGACCCATGACCGATACTGAACGGGTTATGGAAATCGTCATCCTCGTAGTAGCCATCGCCCTGGTCGCCGTCGGCGCGATCAGCGGGCTCGTGGTGGGCAGCCGCAAGAAGAAGCGCAAGCTGCCGCCCCTGACCCCGCCCTCCGCGCCGACCATCACGAAGCCCCCGGCCGAGCCGCACGTCGGCGACGAGGCCGAGACACCGTCCGACGAACCGCGCCGCACGATCGACGAGGTCGACCTGCCGTCGGCCGAGGAGGCCGCGCAGGCCCCCGCCGCGGTCGAGGACCCGGTCGTCGCCGAACCGCCCACCCCCGAGCTGGAGGTCCCCGAACCCACCGCGGGCCGTCTGGTGCGGCTGCGCACCCGGCTCGCCCGCTCGCAGAACTCCCTCGGCAAGGGCCTGCTGACCCTGCTCTCCCGGGACAACCTCGACGACGACACCTGGGACGAGATCGAGGAGACGCTGCTCACCGCCGACGTCGGCGTCGCCCCCACCCAGGAGCTCGTCGACCGGCTCCGCGAGCGCGTCCGGGTGCTCGGCACCCGCACCCCCGCCGAGCTGCGCACCCTGCTCCGCGAGGAGCTGGTCACCCTGGTCGGCCCCGACCTGGACCGCGAGGTCAGCACGGCGGGGTCGGAGAGCACCCCGGGCGTCGTCATGGTCGTCGGCGTCAACGGCACCGGCAAGACCACCACCACCGGCAAGCTCGCCCGCGTCCTCGTCGCCGACGGCAAGACCGTCGTCCTCGGCGCCGCGGACACCTTCCGCGCGGCCGCCGCCGACCAGCTCCAGACCTGGGGCGAGCGGGTGGGCGCGCGCACCGTCCGCGGCCCCGAGGGCGGCGACCCCGCCTCGATCGCCTACGACGCGGTCAAGGAGGGCATCGCCGAGGACGCGGACGTCGTCCTCATCGACACCGCCGGCCGGCTGCACACCAAGACCGGGCTCATGGACGAGCTCGGCAAGGTCAAGCGGGTCGTCGAGAAGCACGGCCCGCTCGACGAGGTGCTCCTCGTCCTCGACGCCACGACCGGGCAGAACGGCCTGGTCCAGGCCCGGGTCTTCGCCGAGGTCGTCAACATCACCGGCATCGTGCTGACCAAGCTCGACGGCACCGCCAAGGGCGGCATCGTCATCGCCGTCCAGCGCGAGCTGGGCGTCCCGGTCAAACTGATCGGTCTCGGGGAGGGCGCGGACGACCTCGCCCCGTTCGAGCCGGGAGCGTTCGTCGACGCCCTGATCGGCGACTGACGGCGGTAGTCGAACGAGCGGCCGCCGACGGCCCCGTGTCCCCTCCGTGCACGCGGAGGGACGCGGGGCCGTCGGCGTACGGCAGGGAGGTGCGGGCCGGCGTTCAGGCCGCCGAGCGGTGGCTGACGTAGGCCAGTGTGCCGAGCAGCAGCCGGGCGGGCGGGGGAGCGGAGGCCCCGTCGAGGGTGGGTGCGCGCAGCCAGTCCACCGGGCCCAGGCCGCCCAGGTCCGACGGCGGGGCGGTGACGTGGCTGCCGGGCGGCGGACAGCGCAGGTCGAGCCCCGCGTCGTCCCAGCCCATCCGGTAGAGCAGGCCGGGGAGCGCGGCGGCGGCCCCCGGGGCGACGAAGAACTGGGCCCGGCCGGTCGGCGTGACGGTCACCGGGCCGAGCGGCACGCCCATCCGCTCCAGCCGGACGACCGCGCGGCGGCCGGCCTGCTCGGAGACGTCGAGGACGTCGAAGGCGCGGCCCACCGGGAGCAGCACGGCCGCGCCCGGCGTCCGCGCCCAGGCCGCGGCGGCCTCGTCCAGGGTGGCGCCGGCCGGCAGGTCGGGCACGAAGCCGAGGGGGTGCGCCCCGGGCGCCGGGCAGCGGGCGTCGCCGCAGGAGCAGACGCCGTCGAGCGCCCGCGCCCCCGGCGTCACGTCCCATCCCCACAGCCCCGTGTACTCCGCGACGGCGGGGACGGGGGCCGCCGCCGTGGTCGGACCGTCCGCGCCGCGGACGCGGCGGCGCACGCCGGACCGAAGGTCGCGCTTCTCCCGGATGCCGATCGTGAAACCCATGCCCCCTCCAACGGGTCCGCCGTGGCTGCGGTTACGAAACGGAGTGCTGCGGTAACCCTCCGTACGGTGGCGCCGGCCGCGCCACCGGTGCGGTGGAGCGAGGGCGTGCGCCGGGTGGTGCGAACCGTCTTGCGCGCCCCGCTCTGCACCGCTTCACTCAACCCCAGGTCGTACGACGTCCAGTCAACCGCGTTCGGCTGTACGGGAGTTCACCCGCAGGGGTGGCGAATGGTGGCGTTTCCGCAATCGGCCTCGCGCGACAGGTGATCGTAGGATTACTTTCGGTGCACGGGCCTTCCAGGCGGCGGCCCGCGACTATGCCGAAGGCAAGCGGGATTCCGGCGGGACACGACGGGTCTGCGAATGGGGGCGTTCCAGGTGGGCGGCAGCGGCGGAAGTGGCACGAACGCTGAGAAGCGCCCGAACGAGCAGCTGAGCTCCTGGTTCGTCCGGAGCGGCTGGTCCAAGGGAGAGTTGGCGCGCCAGGTCAACCGGCGGGCGCGGGAGATGGGCGCGCACCACATCAGCACCGACACCTCCCGGGTGCGGCGCTGGCTCGACGGCGAGCAGCCGCGCGAGCCGATCCCGCGCATCATGTCCGAGCTGTTCTCCGAGCGGTTCGGCTGCGTCGTCGCCATCGAGGACCTCGGCCTGCGCACCGCGCACCAGCCGCCGTCCATGTCGGGGGTCGACCTGCCCTGGGCGGGCCCGCAGACCGTCTCGATGATCAGCGACTTCTCCCGCAGCGACCTGATGCTGGCCCGCCGCGGCTTCCTCGGCAGTGCGCTCACGCTCGCCGCCGGCCCGTCCCTCATCGAGCCCATGCAGCGCTGGCTGGTGCCCTCCCCGGCCGCCGCGGCCCCCCTGTCGCCCGGCTCCGGCAACCGGATGACCCGCCTCTCCGGCCCCGAGCTCGACCTGCTCGAGTCCACCACCGTGATGTTCCGCCAGTGGGACGCCCAGTGCGGCGGCGGGCTGCGCCGCAAGGCCGTCGTCGGCCAGCTCCACGAGGTCACCGACCTGCTTCAGGAGCCCCAACCGGCCGAGACCATGCGGCGGTTGTACAAGGTCGCCGCCGAACTCGCCGAGCTGGCCGGCTGGATGAGCTACGACATCGGCCTCCAGCCCACCGCCCAGAAGTACTTCGTGCTGGCCCTGCACGCCGCCAAGGAGGCCGGTGAGAAGGAGCTCGGCTCCTACATCCTGTCCTCCATGAGCCGGCAGATGATCCACCTCGGCCGCCCCGACGACGCGCTGGAGCTCATCCACCTCGCCCAGTACGGCAGCCGGGACGTCGCCGGCTCCCGCACCACCTCCATGCTGTATGCGATGGAGGCGCGCGCCTACGCCAACATGGGCCAGCCGAGCCGGACCAAGCGGGCCGTGCGGATGGCCGAGGACACCTTCGCCGACGTGGCCCTGGAGACCGAGCCCGAGCCGGACTGGATCCGCTTCTTCTCCGAGGCCGAGCTCCACGGCGAGAACTCGCACTCCTACCGCGACCTGGCCTACGTGGCCGGCCGCAGCCCGATGTACGCCTCCATGGCCGAGCCGCTGATGGAGCGGGCGGTGGAGCTGTTCGCCGACGACTCCGTCCACCAGCGGTCCTACGCGCTCAACCTGATCGGGCTCGCCACCGTCCACATGCTCCAGAAGGAGCCGGAGCGGGGCTCCGCCCGGGCCGAGGAGGCGCTGGTGGTGGCGCGGAAGGTGCGCTCCGAGCGGGTCAACACCCGGCTGCGCAAGACCGTCGACATCGCCGCCCGCACCTACGGCGACGTCGCCGAGGTCGTCCGCCTCACCGAACAGCTCGCCACGCACCTGCCCGAGACGGCCGCCGAAGCCGTCTGACCCGTTCCCACCTGCCGTTCCCCCCGCTCCACAGGTCCCGGCCCCACCGACCACCGGCCGCGGCGAACGTCCCGGACTGCCCGACTCGGCTCCCTCACGCCAGGTCACCCCGGACGCGCGCCGCGGCCGGTTCCCGTCGTGTCGCTGGCCGATCCGCGGCGGTTGACGTGATCCCCTCGTTCACCCCGGCGTAACACACCCGCACGCTTCGTCACTGCGGCGAAACAACGCCGGGCGCTGGTCGAAACCGCGCTGGGCCAGTCTCTGGCGCATACCCGGCCCCACCCTTTCCGGGGAGCCGCTCGGACCGCCCGCCCTGTCGGCCGGTCCCCAGGGGGCCCCGCGAACCGGGAGACGAAAGCCCGCACCGGCCGCTTTGACCTAGGGAGACGCCGATGCCCCCAGGCATCACGACACTTGCCGCGGACGCGCCCACGCTGTCCGCCGCCAACACCGGCTTCATGCTCATCTGCACTGCCCTGGTGATGCTCATGACACCGGGTCTGGCCTTCTTCTACGGAGGCATGGTCCGGGTCAAGTCCACCCTGAACATGCTGATGATGAGCTTCATCAGCCTCGGGATCGTCACGATCCTGTGGGTGCTCTACGGCTTCAGCATCGCGTTCGGCACCGACACCGGCTCGCTCTTCGGCTGGGACTCGGACTACGCCGGCTTCAGTGGCATCGGCCTCACGGAGCTGTGGGACGGCTACACCATCCCCGTCTACGTGTTCGCGGCCTTCCAGCTGATGTTCGCGATCCTCACCCCGGCCCTCATCAGCGGCGCCCTCGCCGACCGCGTGAAGTTCACCGCGTGGGCCCTGTTCATCGCGCTGTGGGTCTCGATCGTGTACTTCCCCGTCGCGCACTGGGTGTGGGGCGCGGGCGGCTGGGCCTTCGAGCTCGGCGTCATCGACTTCGCCGGCGGCACGGCCGTCCACATCAACGCCGGCGCCGCCGCGCTCGGTGTGATCCTGGTGATCGGCAAGCGGGTCGGCTTCAAGAAGGACCCGATGCGCCCGCACAGCCTCCCGCTGGTCATGCTCGGCGCGGGCCTGCTGTGGTTCGGCTGGTTCGGCTTCAACGCGGGCTCCTGGCTGGGCAACGACGACGGCGTCGGCGCGCTGATGTTCGTCAACACCCAGGTCGCCACCGCCGCCGCCGTCCTCGCCTGGCTCGCCTACGAGAAGATCCGGCACGGCGCGTTCACCACGCTCGGCGCCGCCTCCGGCGCGGTCGCCGGTCTCGTCGCCATCACCCCGGCCGGCGGCGCGGTCAGCCCGCTCGGCGCCATCGCGGTCGGCGCCATCGCCGGTGTCGCCTGCGCCATGGCGGTCGGCCTGAAGTACAAGCTGGGCTACGACGACTCCCTCGACGTGGTCGGCGTCCACCTCGTCGGCGGTGTCATCGGCTCCCTCCTGATCGGCTTCTTCGCCACCGGCGGCGGCCAGTCCGACGTGGCCGGCCTCTTCTACGGCGGCGGCCTCGACCAGCTCTGGAAGCAGATCGCCGGTGTCGCCGGGGTCCTCGCCTACTCGCTCGTCGCCTCCGCGGTCCTGGCGCTGCTCATCGACAAGACGATCGGCATGCGGGTCTCCGAGGACGTCGAGGTCGCGGGCATCGACACCGCCGAACACGCCGAGAGCGCGTACGACTTCAGCGGTGCGGGCGGCGGCTCCGCCCCCCGCCAGGTGACCACCCCCGCCGCGCCCGAGGGCACGGCGCCGGCGACGAACACGAAGGTTGACGCATGAAGCTGATCACCGCGGTCGTGAAGCCGCACCGCCTCGACGAGATCAAGGAGGCCCTCCAGGCCTTCGGCGTCCAGGGCCTGACCGTCACCGAGGCCAGCGGCTACGGACGGCAGCGCGGCCACACCGAGGTCTACCGTGGTGCCGAGTACACCGTGGACCTGGTGCCGAAGATCCGCATCGAGGTCCTGGTCGAGGACGACGACGCCGAGCAGCTGCTCGACGTCATCGTCAAGGCCGCCCGCACCGGCAAGATCGGTGACGGGAAGGTCTGGAGCATCCCGGTCGAGACGGCGGTGCGGGTCCGCACCGGCGAGCGCGGCCCGGACGCCCTGTAAACGACGAGCAGACGGGAACCGCTGGGTGACGAGTGTCGACGAGATGACCGGACAGCACGAATCGGGACCCAGCGGTTACGCGGCGGCCCGGCTGCGACTCCTCACGGACGAGTCGCGGTCCGGGCCGCCGCGCCGTTCCGCCCTCGCCCGGCTCACCGACGACTGGCTGAACTCCCTGTTCACCACCGCGGCCGCCGAGGCCGGCGTCGGCGGGGCCGCGCTCGTCGCCGTCGGCGGCTACGGCCGCAGCGAGCTCTCCCCCCGCAGCGACCTCGACCTGCTCCTCCTGCACGACGACCGGATCCCGGCGGCGGCGCTCTCCGCGCTCGCCGACCGGATCTGGTACCCGGTCTGGGACCTCGGCCTCGACCTCGACCACTCCGTCCGGACCCCGAACGAGGCCCGGAAGACGGCCGGCGACGACCTCAAGGTGCAGCTCGGCCTCCTCGACGCCCGCCACGTCGCCGGTGACGCCCAGTTGACCGCCGGACTCCGCAGCACCGTCCTCGCCGACTGGCGCAACCAGGCCGCCAAGAAGCTGCCGCTCCTGCGCGAGCTGTGCGAGGAGCGCGGCCGGCGCCAGGGCGAGCTGCAGTTCCTCCTCGAACCCGACCTCAAGGAGGCCCGCGGCGGGCTCCGCGACGCCACCGTCCTGCGCGCGGTGGCCGCCTCCTGGCTCGCCGACGCGCCCCGCGAGGGCCTCGCCGACGCCCGCCGCCGGCTCCTCGACGCCCGCGACGCCCTCCACCTGGTCACCGGGCGCGCCACCGACCGGCTCGCCCTCCAGGAGCAGGACCAGGTCGCCGACGCCCTCGGCCTCCTCGACGCCGACGTCCTGCTCCGCCACGTCTACGAGGCGGCCCGCACGGTCAGCTACGCCGCCGACGTCACCTGGCGCGAGGTCTCCCGGGTGCTGCGCGCCCGCTCCGCCCGGCCCCGGCTGCGCGCGATGCTCGGCGGCTCGAAGGCCGCCCCCGAGCGCTCGCCGCTCGCCGAGGGCGTCGTCGAGCAGGACGGCGAGGTGGTGCTCGCCCGCGGCGCCCGCCCCGACCGCGACCCCGTCCTCCCGCTGCGCGCCGCCGCGGCCGCCGCGCAGGCGGGGCTGCCGCTCAACCTGCACGCCGTCCGCCGGCTCGCCGCCGCCGGCCGCCCGCTGCCCGCGCCGTGGCCGGCCGAGGCGCGCGAGCAGCTCGTCACGCTGCTCGGCGCGGGGGAGTCGACCGTCGGCGTGTGGGAGGCACTGGAGGCCGAGGGGCTGATCACCCGGCTGCTGCCAGACTGGGAGCGGGTGCGCTGCCGGCCGCAGCGCAACGCCGTGCACACCTGGACCGTCGACCGGCACCTGGTCGAGACCGCCGTCCGCGCGGCCGCGCTCACCCGCCGGGTCAGCCGGCCCGACCTGCTGCTCATCGCCGCGCTGCTGCACGACATCGGCAAGGGCTGGCCCGGCGACCACTCGGTCGCCGGCGAGGTCATCGCCCGGGACGTGGCCGCCCGGATCGGCCTCGACCGCGCCGAGATCGACACCCTCGGCGTGCTCGTACGGCACCACCTGCTGCTGATCGACACCGCGACCCGCCGTGACCTGGAGGACCCGGCCACCGTCCGCTCCGTCGCCGACGCCGTGGGCTCCACCGGCACCCTGGAGCTCCTGCACGCGCTCACCGAGGCCGACGCCCTGGCCACCGGGCCCGCCGCGTGGAGCAGTTGGCGCGGCTCGCTCGTCACCGACCTGGTCAAGCGGGTCGCCGCGCTGCTCAGCGGCGAGGCCGCCGAGCAGGGCGAGGACCCGGCGCCCGACGCGGCGCAGGAGCGGCTCGCCATCGAGGCGTTCCGCACCCAGGGGCCGGTGCTCACCCTGCGCGCGCAGGCCGATGCACCGGCGGAGGCGTCCGCGGAGAACAGCGACGTCCCGCCGGGCGTCGAACCGCTCGGCGTCGAGCTGCTCATCGCCGTCCCCGAGCGGACCGGTGTGCTTCCCGCCGTCGCAGGCGTGCTCGCCCTGCACCGGCTGACCGTGCGCACCGCCGAGCTGCGCGCCGTGCACCTGCCGCCGGGCGTCACCGAGCCGGGCGGCTCGGTACTGCTGCTCAGCTGGCGGGTGGCGGCCGAGTACGGCTCCCTGCCGGAGGCCGCGCGGCTGCGGGCGGACCTCGTGCGGGCGCTGGACGGCACGCTCGACATCCCCGCCCGGCTCGCCGAGCGGGACGCCGCCTACCCGCGGCGGCGCGGGGTGAAGGCCCCGCCGCCGCGGGTGACCATCGCGCCGGCCGCCTCCCGGCACGCGACCGTCGTCGAGGTCCGCGCCCAGGACGCCCCCGGACTGCTGCACCGCATCGGCCACGCCCTGGAGGCTGCCGGCGTCCACGTCCGCAGCGCGCACGTCTCGACGCTCGGCTCGAACGCGGTCGACGCGTTCTACGTCACCGGCCCGGACGGCGCCCCGCTGCCGGCGGTGGACGCGGCGGCGGTCGCGAGTTCGTTGGAGACGACGCTGCGGTAGCCGTCGGGCGGGGCCGGGGCGGGAGGGACCGGCGCGGGTCCCTTCCGGCCGCCCGCCCCGGCCCCCGGCCGGTTCCGGCAGGGGAGGGTTCCGCGCTTGCCGGGCCGGATACCCTGGAGGGCGATTCACCAGCCCCCGACCCGAGGATCTGCGACCACCGTGTTCGATACTCTTTCCGATCGTCTCAGCGCGACGTTCAAGAACCTCCGGGGCAAAGGCCGGTTGTCCGAGGCGGACATCGACGCCACCGCACGCGAGATCCGTATCGCGCTGCTCGAGGCGGACGTGGCGCTGCCCGTCGTCCGGGCGTTCATCGCGAACATCAAGGAGCGGGCCCGCGGGGCCGAGGTCTCGCAGGCGCTGAATCCCGCGCAGCAGGTCGTCAAGATCGTCAACGAGGAGCTCGTCACGATCCTCGGCGGTGAGACCCGCCGCCTGCGGTTCGCCAAGACCGCCCCCACCGTGATCATGCTCGCGGGCCTCCAGGGCGCCGGCAAGACGACGCTCGCCGGGAAGCTCGGCAAGTGGCTGAAGGACCAGGGCCACTCGCCCCTCCTCGTCGCCTGCGACCTCCAGCGCCCGAACGCCGTCAACCAGCTGAGCGTCGTCGCCGAGCGCGCCGGTGTCGCCGTCTACGCACCCCAGCCGGGCAACGGCGTCGGCGACCCGGTGACGGTCGCCAAGGACTCCATCGAGTTCGCGAAGGCCAAGGTCCACGACATCGTCATCGTCGACACCGCCGGCCGCCTCGGCATCGACGAGGAGCTGATGCGCCAGGCCGCGGACATCCGCGACGCCGTCAGCCCCGACGAGATCCTCTTCGTCGTCGACGCGATGATCGGTCAGGACGCGGTCAACACCGCCGAGGCCTTCCGCGACGGCGTCGGCTTCGACGGCGTGGTGCTCTCCAAGCTCGACGGCGACGCCCGCGGCGGTGCCGCGCTGTCCATCGCGCACGTCACCGGCAAGCAGATCATGTTCGCGTCGAACGGCGAGAAGCTCGACGACTTCGACGCCTTCCACCCCGACCGGATGGCCTCCCGCATCCTCGACATGGGTGACCTGCTCACCCTGATCGAGCAGGCGGAGAAGACGTTCACCCAGGGCGAGGCCGAGAAGATGGCCGCCAAGCTGCAGAGCAGCAAGGGCGGCAAGGACTTCACCCTCGACGACTTCCTGGCCCAGATGGAGCAGGTCCGGAAGATGGGCTCCATCTCCAAGCTGCTCGGGATGCTGCCCGGCATGGGGCAGATCAAGGACCAGATCAACAACATCGACGAGAAGGACGTGGACCGCACCGCCGCGATCATCAAGTCGATGACCCCGGGCGAGCGCGCGGACGCCTCCATCATCAACGGCTCGCGCCGGGCGCGGATCGCCAAGGGTGCGGGTGTCGAGGTCAGCGCGGTCAAGACGCTGGTCGAGCGGTTCTTCGAGGCCCGCAAGATGATGTCCCGCATGGCGCAGGGCGGCGGCATGCCGGGGATGCCCGGGATCCCGGGCATGGGCGGCGGGCCCGGCCGGCAGAAGAAGCAGGTCAAGCAGGCCAAGGGCAAGCGCAAGAGCGGCAACCCGATGAAGCGCAAGGCCGAGGAGGAGGCCGCCGCGGCCCGCCGCGAGCAGGCCGCGCAGGGCGGCGGTGCGGCGAACCCGGCCGGGGCGTTCGGGCTGCCGGCGGGGCAGCCGGGCAAGGACTTCGAGCTGCCGGACGAGTTCAAGAAGTTCATGGGCTGACGCAGTACCCGCCTCGATCTGACGATCGGGAGCGGGGCGAGGAGGGGCGTACGTCTTCGGGCGTGCGCCCCTTTCGTGTGTGCGGGGCGGTGCGCGGGGGTCTCGCCGGGGGGGTGCCTCTATGTCTTTCGTCAAGGCATCCCTGTCGGGTTTGGGGTGGTTCGGGGTTGCTGGGGTTATGCGGCGAGCGGAGCGGTGACCGGCTCCACCGGCGGCAGTTCGGGCCAGACGAGCGCGGTGGAGCCCCAGGT
>NZ_JBHWZH010000165.1:0-12087 GCF_042728285.1 Streptomyces sp. NPDC060194
CCCCGGGGCCCTTCCTCACAGCAGCTCGCGCAGCTTGTGTGCGAGGAGGTCCCAGCGCCACTTCCCCTCGACCCACTCGCGGCCCCGCTCGCCCATGCGGGCGCGCAGGGCGGGGTCGAGGAGCAGGGCGGTGACGCGCTCCGCCGCGGCGGCGGAGTCCGCGCCGGGGACGACCCAGCCGGTCTCGCCGTCGAGGACCGCGTCGGGCGCGCCGCCGGAGTCGCCGGCGACGACGGGCAGGCCCGTCGCGGAGGCCTCCAGGTAGACGATGCCGAGCCCCTCGACGTCGAGGCCGCCGCGCCGGGTGCGGCAGGGCATGGCGAAGACGTCGCCGGCGCCGTAGTGGGCGGGGAGCTCCGCCCAGGGGACGGAGCCGGTGAAGCGTACGGAGTCGGCGACGCCCGTCGACGCCGCGAGGGCGCGCAGGTCGGACTCGTACGGGCCGCCGCCGACGACGAGCAGGACCGCGTCCGGGACCGCGCGCAGGATCGCGGGCATGGCCCGGATCAGCGTGTCCTGCCCCTTGCGCGGCACGAGGCGGGAGACGCAGACGACGACGGGGCGCTCGGTGAGGCCGAGCCGGGCCCGTACCGCGTCGCCGCCGGAGCCGGGGTGGAAGGTCTTCTCGTCGACGCCGGGCGGCAGTTGGACCATCCGCGCGGCCGCCGCCGGGGTGAGCGCGGCGGCGATCCGGGAGCGGGTGTACTCGCCGAGGTAGGTGATCGTGTCGGTGCCCTCGCCGATCCGGCGCAGCAGCTGCCGGGACCCGGGCAGCTGCGCCCACCCGGCCTCGTGGCCGTGCGTGGTGGCGACCAGCCGGCGCGCCCCGGCCCGGCGCAGCGCGGGCGCCATCAGCCCGAGCGGGGCCGCCGCGCCGAACCAGACGGAGGTGCACCCGTGCTCGCGCAGCAGCGCGGTGGCCCGGGCGGTGACGCGGGGCGTCGGCAGCAGCATCGTGGTCCGGTCGCGGACGACGGTGAACGGCTGCTCGGCGTCGAACTCCGCGGTCGCCGCCCGGCCCTCCTCGCCGCGCTTCCAGGTCGAGGCGTAGACGACGACCCGGTCGGGGTCGAGCCGCAGCGCCATGTTGTGCAGGAAGGCCTGGATGCCGCCGGGGCGCGGGGGGAAGTCGTTCGTCACGACCAGGGTCTTGTCCATCGCCGTCGACCCTAGCAATGCCGCCCGGCCCCGCCTGATGGCTCCCGCACCTGCGGGGACGGCATCATGGCGGACGCACCTTCCTGAGCCCGGCGCGCGCCGACGAGATCCGACGAGGACGACGAGCAGCATGACCCCACGCACCAGCGGCGTCCCCGCGTCGCTGATCCCCCTCTGGGCCCTCACCAGAGCCCTCCTGATGCTGTCCGTCCTCAAGGTGGTCACGGTTCCGGGCCCGGACGTGACCAGCGACGTCTCGGTCATCTACCAGGGCTGGTTCGAGGTCCTGAGGACCGGCACCTTCCCACTGGACGACGTCACCTGGCAGTACCCCCCGGCCGCCGCGCTCGCGATCCTCTCCCCCGGCCTGCTCCCGTTCCTCGGCTACACCGAGGCGTTCTTCGTCCTGGTGCTGCTCGCGGACGCGCTCGTGGTCGGCCTGCTCACCTACGCGGGCCGCCGACCGGGGAAACGGTTCGCCGGGGCCTGGATCTGGACGGCGGGCATCCCGCTGGTCGGACCGACGGCCTACGCCCGCTACGACCTGTTCGTCGCCGCGGTGGCCGTCGCCGCCCTGCTCGCCGCGGCCCGCAACCCGCGGGTGCTGGGCATGCTCGCCGCCTTCGGCGCGCTGCTCAAGGTGTGGCCGGCGCTGCTGCTCGTCGGCACCCCGCCCGGGCGGGCGACCCGCAGCGCCTGGAGCGTCGCGGCGGTCTCGGCGGCCCTGCTGGCCGCGGTGTTCACGGTGACGATGCCGGGCGCGTTCGCGTTCCTCACCTTCCAGAAGGACCGCGGGACCGAGGTCGAGTCGCTGGGCGCGCTGGTCTTCCACGTCGCCCGGCACTTCGGCTGGGAAGGGCAGGTGCTGCTGAACTACGGCTCGGTGGAGTTCCTCGGCCCGCACGTCCCGCTGGTCAGCTCGGCGGCGCTCGCGCTCACCGTCGGCGCGTTCAGCTGGCTGGTCGTCTGGCGCGTCCGGGCCCGCCGGTTCACGGCCTCCACGCCCGCGGACGCCGCCTTCACCGCGGTGCTGCTGTTCACCACCACCAGCCGGGTGATCAGCCCGCAGTACCTGGTGTGGCTGGTCGGTCTCGCCGCGGTCTGCCTGGTCTTCCGCGGCAGCCGGATGGCGCTCCCGGCCGGCCTGGTGCTCGCCGCGGCGGGGGTGACGTTCCTGGAGTTCCCGATCTGGTTCTCCCACGTGGTGGCGAGCGACCCGCTCGGCATCACCCTGCTCGTGGTGCGCAACGGGCTCCTCGTGGCGGCCTCGGTGACGGCCGCCCGCCGGCTGTGGGTGCACACCGTCGACGCGGCGGCGGACGACGAGTCGGAGGTCAGCTCAGCTGATCCCGCACGTACTCCCGCCACCGCGCCGTGAACTCCTCGACGTCGAGGCCGAGTTCGGACTGCAGGGCCTCCTCGGGGCCGACCTCGCCGGCCGCCCGGTAGAAGGCGAGGAGCTTCTCCTCCCCCCAGCGGCCGGCGATCATCCGGACGGCCAGCCAGCCGCCCTCGTAGGCGCGGGCGAGTTCGTCGGAGCTGCCCTGGAAGCGGAAGCCGTCGTCGGCGGGCAGCCGGTGCGGCAGCCGGCTCTCCGCGGCGTCGCCGCTCAGCTCGGGGGCGATCTGGCGGGGCGTGCGCCCGCTGCCGAGGTAGCCGACCCAGTCCGCGAAGCCCTCGGAGAGCCACAGCGGGGTGCGGGAGGTGGTCGCGGCGCGGGTGGCGACGTGGACCGCCTCGTGGGTCAGCACGACCCGCTTGCCGAACGAGCCGAGCGCGGCGTACGCGTCGGGGTTGACGACGATCCGGTCGGCCGGTGCGGGCTTGCCGCCGGTCTCGCCGGTGGTCACCGCGGCGATCCCGCGGAACCCGTCGGCCTGCCCGCCGAGGAGCTGCGCCATGCCGTCGAGCGACGACGGCACCAGGACGACGACCCGCTCGGGCCAGCTCTCCGGCCAGGACCGGCCGACGGCCGGGACGGCCTCGTCGGCGGTGGCCGCTATGGCGCCGAGCACCGCGCGCGGCTGCCCGGAGCCGAGGACCGTGCTGTGCGCCCCGCGGACCACGGTGACGTCCCCCTGCTCCCACAGCTGCTCGGGACCGCTCTCGGAGCTGACGTACCAGCGCCCGTCCCGCCGGGTCAGCTCCAGCGTGCGGGGAGCGCGGACGGGGGCCCGGTCGTGGCCCTCGATGCGGTAGCCCAGGTCGGCCCGGACGGTGGCCCGCCCGCCGTCGCGCTCCAGGTCGGTGAGGCGGTACGACCAGGACCCGATCGGCACCCCGTCGAGCCGCTCGAACTCCGCCCGCTCCTGGGCCCGCAGCCCCGGCGCCGCCGGGTCCACCACGGACAGGTAGGCGTCCCGGTCGCGGTCCGCGAGGGCGGTGGCGCGCGAGTCGAGCAGGGCGCGGATCTCGCCCGCCGCCGGGTCGTCGAGTCCGGGCCCGGCGCAGGCGGCCAGCAGCGCGACCAGCGGCAGCAGGACGCACCACGCCCGCCCCGTACGCCTTTGGCCAGTCATGTTCCGATGGTAACGAGAGTCGGGAGTCCGGCGGCAGCCTCAGGGACGGGTGACGGCGCCGACCGGCATCATGCCGACCAGGTCGTAGCGGACGGGGGCGCCGGGGTAGGGGGCGTGCACGACCTGCCCGTTGCCCATGTACAGCCCGACGTGGCTGGCGTCGTCGCGGTAGGTGACGATGTCGCCCGGCTGCGCCTGGGCGAGCGGCACCTGCCGGCCGGCGTGCCGCTGGGCCTGCGAGGTGCGCGGCAGCCCGACGCCCGCCTGCCCGTACGACCACTGCACCAGGCCCGAGCAGTCGAAGCCGCTGGGGCCGTTGGCGCCCCAGACGTAGGGGCGGCCGACCGCCTGGCGGGCGGCGGCCACGGCGGCGGCGGCGCGCCCCGAGGAGGGGACGGCGGAGCCGGTCATGGCGGGCAGGTCGGCGCGCGCGGAGCGGGAGGAGCGGTCGAAGGCGGCGCGCTCCGCGTCCGGCATCGCCTCCAGCAGCCGGCGCGCCTCGGTGAGCCTGGCCTCGACGGTGCGCTTGTGGCGGGCGACGGCGGCCCGGCTGCGCTGGAGGTCGGCGAGGGTCCTGGTGGCCTCGGAGCGCTCCTGGCCGAGGGTGCGCTGGATCTCCTGGAAGTCGGCGAGCCGGCCGGCCTGGCGGGCGTTGAGGCGGTCGAGGGCCGAGGCCTTGTCCAGGTAGCCGGCCGGGTCCGCGGAGAGCATCAGGGCGAGGGTGGGGTCGATGCCGCCGTCGCGGTACTGGGCGCCGGCGAGCGCGCCGAGGTCGTCGCGCATCCGGTTGAGGCGCTCCTGGCCGCGGGCCAGGGCGTCCTGGGCGCGCTCGACCTGCCCGCGCAGCCGGTCGGCCCGCTCGTCGGCCTTGTTGAAGGCCTCGGTGGCCCGCTCGGCCTGCTCGAAGAGCCGGTCGACGCGGGCCCGCGCCCGCTCCGGTGTGTCGCCGGGCTCGGCGGTCGCGGGGGCCGCGCCGAGGGCGGCGGCCGCGGTCGCCGCGGCGGCGGACAGGACGGTGACCCGGGCGGCCTGGGAGAGCCCCGGGTACGGGAGATGACGTCGATGCTGGGCCACGGCGCTGGACGCTAGCAGCAGCCCGCGGCTGCTCCCGGCAGGCCGGACCGGTGCGACAAGCGCGCCCCGCCGGGGACTTCGCAGGTCACCGGCGGGGCGGAAGGTCGGCTTCGTACGCCTGAATTCGCCCGGACGGTCGACGGGTCACGTCGGTGGGCGACGGCGTCGGGGGCGGACTCGCCGCCCCCGGCGGGTCAGAGGCGGACGCCGAACTGGAACGGCATGTTGTTGATCGACTCGTAGCGGACGACCGCGCCGGTGCGCGGGGCGTGCAGGATCTGGCCGTTGCCCGCGTAGAAGCCGACGTGGTGCAGGTCGCCGTAGAAGATGACCAGGTCGCCGACCTGGAGTTGGCTCTGGGAGTAGATCCGGGTGCCCGCGTTCGCCTGGGCCTGCGAGATCCGGGGTATCTGCCGGCCGGCCTGGGCGTAGGACCAGGAGGTGAGGCCGGAGCAGTCGAAGGAGTTCGGGCCGGCGGCGCCGTAGACGTACGGCTTGCCGAGCTGGCCCTGCGCGATGGCGTAGGCGGAGCCGGTGATGCCGGAGGCGGCCTTGACGGCGCCGCCGCCACCGTTGCCGGTGCCGAGCTGGGCGCGGTCGGCGGAGTCGCGGCTGGCGCGCTCCTCCTCCTCCTGCAGGGCGGCGCGCTCGGCGGTGGTCAGGGTGTTCAGGAGCGTGCGCGCCTCGGCGAGCTTGCCCTGGACCTCCTTCTTCTTCCTGCCCAGCTCGGTCCGGGTGTCCGCCAGGTCTGCGAGCTTCTCGGTGGCTTCCTTGCGCTGCTGGGCGAGGTCGCGCTGCTTCGACTGGATCTCCTGGATCGCGTCGGCCTGCTTGGCGCTGAGGCTGTCGAGCGCGGAGGCCTTGTCGAGGTAGGAGTCCGGGTCGCCGGAGAGGAGCAGCTGCAGGGAGGGGTCGATGCCGCCGGACCGGTACTGGGCGCTGGCCATCGTGCCGAGGGCGGAGCGCTGCTCGTTGAGGTCCTGCTGGCCGCGGGCGACCGCGTCCTGCAGGTTGTCGATCTCGTCCTCGAGCTTCTCCTGCTTCTCCTTGGCCCCGTTGAACTTCTCGGTGGCCTTCTCCGCGTCCTCGTACAGCTTGTCGACCTTCGCCTTGACCTCGCTCTTGGTCGGCTTGGGGTCGGCCTGGGCCGTCTGGGACGTCAGGGCGACGGCCGCGGCGGCGGTCGCGGTGAGCACGGTCACCCGGGTGCGGCTCGGCTGCTTGGGTCGACGGTGGGACGCCACGAAGGCGGCTCCTTCTTCCTCTCAGCCGCCGGCCTGCCCGAAGGCGAACAGGTGGTTCGGCGGGACCTGCACCGTCACCCCGAATGGGTGATCAACCGAGTGGAGGTTCGAGCCGTGACAGTAGTGACCTTCCTGTGATCAGATCAAATCCTCCCGGGCAAAATCTCGTTGACGGCGTGATTCTTTACCCGCGTCCCACCGGTAGTGACCGGCCACTGACGGAGCGCACGGAACACAAGCCCCGATCCGGGCATCACGTACGGGAGTTGACCAACGCGGCTATCCGCGCGAAAGCCGCTTCAGGAGCAGTGCGGAGGTGACCGGGCGGGCGCCGGCCTTCGCGATCCCGTCGGCCACCTCGCGGTCGGTGGAGGCGACGATGACGGGCCGTCCGGGCGGCTCGGCGCGCACCAGTTGCCGGATCAACTCGTCGGCGGTGACGCCCGGTTTGCTGAACAGGACCCGCACCCCGCGCGGCGGCGCGAGCAGCACCGGGGTGAGCAGCTCGGCCCCGTCGAAGACGCAGGTCATCTCGGCGCCGGTCTGGGCCGCGAGCGCGGAGAGCGAGCCGAGCAGCCGCAGCCGCTGCTTCTCCAGCGGCATCGTCGGATAGCCGGTCTTGGTGACGTTGTAGCCGTCCACGACGAGGTGCGCCTGGGGCAGCGCGAGCAGTTGGTCGAGGACCGCGGGGTCGCTGTCGGACAGGGCGCGGGCGGCGATGTCCTTCGGGCTCATCCGCCCGGGCTCGACGGCGTCGACGGTCTCGGCGGGGCGCACGGAGACCGGCGGCAGGGCGAGTTCGCGGCGCAGCCCCTGGGCGGCCTCCAGGACGGTGTCGAGCAGCAGCCTGACCCGCATGTCCTCGACGCTGCGGCCCTCGCGCACGGCCTTGCGGCCGGCCTCCAGGGACGCCTCCGCCTCCCCGAGCCGCCCCTTCAGGCGGCGGGACTCGCTCTCGGCGGCCGACACCTGGGCGGCGCCCTCGGCGCGGACGCCCTCCATCTCGGCGGTCAGCTTGCGGACGGCGGCCTCGCCGCGCTTGACGTCGTTCAGCGCGCTGCGCAGCTTGCGCTGGAGGGACTCGTTCTCCTTCTTCGCCGCGTCCAGCTCGGCGCGCATCCGCTCGCTCTCGCCGCGGGTCAGGCTGCGGGCCTGCGCCAGCTCCTCGCGCAGCCGCTCCAGCTCGGCCCTGGTCTCCTCGCCGAGTCGCTCGGCGTCCGCGCGCTGCGCCTCCTCGCCGGCCGCGGCCACGAGCTTCACCCAGCCGGCCGGGCGCAGCACGTACGCCGCGGCGGCCACGTCGACGGGGTCGGCGGCGGCCGGCGGGGAGCCGGCGTCGACGGCGGAGGCCAGCTCCGGCTGGGCCTCCTTGAACAGCTCGCCGATCCGCCGCCGGAAACCGGCGTCGCTCTCCAGGGTGGCGGCCATCACGGTGCCGGCGAACTTCGCCCGCCGCGAGGGGGTGAAGCGGGCGTACTGCCGCAAGGGGGCGGGGAGTTCGCCGACGGTCAGCCCGCCGAAGGCGTCGGAGACCAGGCCGACGACCCGGCGGCGGACGCCCTCGGGCAGCGGCCGGTCGAGCACCTCGGCATCGCCGGCCGCATCGGCCGGCTCGGCGCCTCCGGCTGCCTCCGCCATCCCGTCACTCCAACTCGTCCCCAGGGGAACCGCTCCCTCAGGAGTCGGTGCCCGGCCTGTCCACCAGTTCGATCTGGTCCGCGGCGTTGCACCAACGGCAGCGGACCGACTCGATGGTCTCACTGACCACCTCGCGCTCCTCCACCTTCGGCGCCCCGGCCAGGTCGAGGTGGACGTACTCGACGACCTTCGAGGAGCGCGTCACGTCGAAGCGCGTGAGGTTTCCGCACAGCGTGCAGCGCCAGCGGGTCGTGTCGGTCGGCAGGGGAACCGTCATCGCTTTGTCCGTCCCGGATCGTGTCGTGTGCCGTGTCTCGTGCCGCGTCTCGTGCCCCGGGTCGGCGTCCCGGGAACCATTGTCGCCCCCTCGGGAGCGCGTCCGGCGCCGGTAACCCTACGGCCTGCCGACCGCTCTCCGTCGCGCTCGGTCACTGCGTGGGACGACGGCGAGGCGGTATGACCGCTTCTGTACGCCTACGTCATGATGTCCCCCATGCCCTCCTCGCCGCCACCGTCGGCCCGCGCGTACACCCCGGTGGTGACGTACGCCCTGATCGCCGTCTGCTGCCTGGTCTTCGTCACCAGCCCGGCCTCCGGCCTCGGCGCGACCGCCGGCGGGGAGCAGGAGCTGCTCGCGGCGCAGCAGGCGTACTTCGAGCGCTGGGGCGTGGTCCCGGCCGAGCTGGTGAGCGGCGACCCGCGGGCGCTGCTCACCCCGGTCACCGCCCTGTTCGTGCACGGCAGCTGGCTGCACCTGCTCGGCAACATGCTCTTCCTGTACGTCTTCGGCGCCATGGTCGAGGAGCGGATGGGACGCCTGCCGTACACGCTCTTCTACCTCGTGGTCGGCTCGCTGGCCCTGGTCGGCTACGCGCTGGTCCACGCGGACTCCGTCCAGACCCTGGTCGGCGCCTCCGGGGCGATCTCGGGGGTGCTCGGCGCCTTCCTCTTCCTGTTCCCCGGTGCGCGGGTCACCAGCCTCTTCCCGTTCCTGCTCTTCCTGCCGCTGCGCTTCCCGGCGTGGATGGTGCTGGTGTTCTGGTTCACCCTGCAGTGGGTCGCCGCCTGGCAGGACGCCAACGGCCCCGGCGTCGCCTACCTCGCCCACCTGGTGGGCTTCTCCCTGGGCTTCCTCTACGCCTGGGTGGTCTTCCGGCGGCCGGATACAGTGGCGGCACCAGCGCCGGCCACCGAGGGAGAATGCCAGCCGTGATCACCGCGATCGTGCTCATCAAGACCAGCGTCGACCGGATCCCGGAGATCGCCGAGTCGATCGCCTCGCTGGACAACGTCCACGAGGTCTTCTCCGTGACCGGGACGTACGACCTGATCGCCATGGTCCGGGTCGCCCGGCACGACGAGCTCGCCGAGGTCATCCCCGGCCGGATCAGCAAGATCCCCGGTGTCGAGGGCACCGACACCCACGTGGCCTTCCGCGCCTACTCGCAGCACGACCTGGAGACGGCGTTCGCCATCGGCCTGGACGCCTGAGCGCGGACGGGGCCCCGAACGCCGGAACGGCCGGGTGGTCCTCGCCCCGGCCGTTCCGCACACCTCACCGCTGTGCCACCGCTGTCACACCGCGGGCACGCAACGCCCGTCCACGGTCCGGTAGTTCCAGCGCGCGCCCTCGGTGACGAGCTCCTTCACCGCGCCGACGAAGCGCTCCACGTGCTCGTCGGGGGTGCCCGCCCCGAAGCTGACCCGGATCGCGTTGAGCGACTTCTCCCCCGGCGCGGCCTCCGGCGAACCGCACTCCCCCTGGGTCTGCGGGTCGCTGCCGAGCAGCGTGCGCACCAGCGGGTGGGCGCAGAAGAGGCCGTCGCGCACGCCGATGCCGTACTCGGCGGAGAGCGCCGCGGCGAAGTGCGAGCTGTTCCAGCCCTCGACGACGAAGGAGATGACGCCGACCCGCGGGGCGTCGTCGCCGAACAGCGAGAGCACCCGCACGGCCGGCACCTCCGCGAGCCCCTCGCGGACCCGGGCCACCAGCCGCTGCTCGCGCGCGACGAGCCGGTCGAAACCGGCCTCGGTCAGCGCCTTGCAGGCGGCGGCGATCGCGTACACCCCGATGACGTTCGGCGAGCCGGCCTCGTGGCGGGCCGCGGTGGTGTGCCACTCGACGTCGACCCCGCCGTCGGCCCGGCGGCCGACCGTACGGGACGCACCGCCACCCGCCAGGTAGGGCTCGGCGGCCTGCAGCCAGTCGGCGCGGCCCGCGAGGACGCCGGAGCCGAAGGGCGCGTACAGCTTGTGCCCGGAGAAGGCGACCCAGTCCACGTCGAGGTCGGTGACGGAGACCGGGTGGTGCGGGGCGAGCTGCGCGGCGTCGAGGACGATCCGCGCGCCGTGCGCGTGCGCCGCGGCGGCCAGCTCGCGGACCGGCCACAGCTCGCCGGTGACGTTGGACGCGCCGGTCACGCAGACCAGCGCCGGCCCGTCGCCGGCGCGCGCGGCGAGCGCCCGCTCCAGCGCGGCGACGGCCTCGGCGGGGGTGCGCGGGGCGTCGAGGTAGGTGACCCGGGCGTCGCGCCACGGGAGCAGCGAGGCGTGGTGCTCGGTCTCGAAGACGAAGACCTCGCAGCCGGCGGGGAGCACGGCGGCGAGCAGGTTGAGCGAGTCGGTGGTGGACCGGGTGAAGACGACCTGGTCGTCGGCCCGGCAGCCGAGGAACTCCGCGACGGCGACCCGGCTGTTCTCGAACAGGTCGGTGGAGAGCTGCGAGAGGTAGCCGGCCCCCCGGTGCACGCTGCCGTAGTACGGGGCGTAGGCCGCGACGTCGTCCCAGACGCGCTGGAGGGCGGGGGCGCTGGCCGCGTAGTCGAGGGCCGCGTAGGTGACCTCGCCGCCGGTGACGAGCGGGACGGTCACGTCGTGGCCGAGGACCGGGAGCGGGGCGGTGGTGGCCTGGCAGGCTGCATCGACGGAAACAGACACGAGTGACTCCCTCGGGACCAGGACCCCCGGGGGCGGTGGCACCTGGATGCCGGAAGGGGTCCGCGCTTGCCGCAGACCTTGCTGTCCGCGGCCCGGTCTTCACCCAGGGCACCCCGCCACGGACGGAGGGTTGCCGGACAGCGGGCTGGGGCCTTTGTCGCTGTCACTCATGACCTGCCGAGCATCCTGCCACAGGGCCCGGCGGACGCACGAGTGCGGTCCGGAACGTGAGACCGGACCGCACCCGTCACACCAGCCTCAGTGGTGGGTGGCCGCCACCCAGCGCTTGAGGGTCGCCTCGGCGGCCCCGGTGTCGATCGAGTCCGCGGCCCGCTCCATCCCGGCCCGGATCCGCTCGGCCAGCGGTCCGTCGGACGGATCGAGCGCGACCAGCGCCGCGGCCGAGTTCAGCAGCACCGCGTCCCGCACGGGGCCCTTCTCCCCGGCGAGCAGCCGCCGGGCGACCTCGGCGTTGTACGTGGCGTCGGCCCCGCGCAGCGCCTCGATCGGGACCGGCTCGATGCCGACGTCGCGCGGGTCGAAGGCCTCCTGCCGCACCTGCCCGTCGCGCACCGCCCACACCGTGGAGGTGCCGGTGGTGGTCAGCTCGTCCAGGCCGTCGTCGCCGCGGAAGACCAAGGCGCTCGATCCGCGCTCGGCGAGCACGCCGGCGATGATCGGGGCCATCCGGGCGTCGGCGACGCCGGTCGCCTGGGCGCGGACCTTGGCGGGGTTGGTGAGCGGGCCGAGGAAGTTGAAGATCGTGCGGATGCCGATCTCCTTGCGGGCCGAGGCCGCGTACCGCAGCGCGGGGTGGAACTTGACGGCGAAGCAGAAGGTGATCCCCGCCTCCTCCGCGACCGCCGCGACCCGCTCCGGGGCGATGTCGAGGTTGACCCCGAGCTGCTCCAGGACGTCCGAGGCGCCGCTCGCGCTGGACGCGGCCCGGTTGCCGTGCTTGACGACCTTGGCGCCGGTCCCGGCCACCACGATCGCCGACATGGTCGAGATGTTGACGGTCTTCGCGCCGTCCCCGCCGGTGCCGACGATGTCGACCGTCTCGCCCGGCACGGTGATGAGGTTGGCGTAGCCGTACATCGCGCGCACCAGCCCGCCGATCTCCTCCACCGTCTCGCCCTTGGCGCGCAGGGCGGTCGCGAAGGCGGCGATCTGGGCGTCGGTGGCGGCCCCGGTCATGATCCGGCTCATCGCCCACGCCGTGTCGTCCGCGGAGAGGTCGACACCGCCGAGCAGCGAGTCCAGGACGTACGGCCAGGAGCGCGCCGCCGGGGAATCGCCACCGATCGGGGTCACAGCGCTCATGGTCGCCTCCTGGGTCGTCGTCCTCGGGGCCCGCGCGAACGGCGCGCGGACGCACCGAAGCCTATCGGGGCCGGGTTACGCCGAAGCGCTCCGTCCCGAGGGTCGGGACGGGGGGCGGGGGGGCGGGGGGGGGGGCGGGGTGAGTGGTGGGCGGGGGCGCGGGGGTTATAGCGGGGGGCCACGGGCCGGGGGGT
>NZ_JBHWZH010000166.1:0-12065 GCF_042728285.1 Streptomyces sp. NPDC060194
CCCGCCGCACCACCCCTCCCCCCGGGGGGGGCGGGTCCACCCAGGACCGGCCCCCGCGGCGCGTCGTCACTCCCCGTCGGCGAACCCGGGCAGCCAGTCCTCCAACTCGTCGTGCAGCCGGACCGTCGCCCCCAGCTGGCACAGCACGCCGATGGTGCTCAGCGTCACCCGGTGGATCAGCAGGTAGGCGGGCGGCAGGTTCAGCTGCTTGCCCAACTGGTAGGCGGGGGAGCGCATGTCGGCGACCCGGGTGGCCTGGCTGCGCAGCCAGCCCCGGGTGAACGTGAACTCCTCCACCCGGGTCGGCTCGATGATCGGGAGCAGGTAGTCGAGCACCTCCTGCGGCTCCAACTCGATCGTCTCCCGCACGAAGCCCTCCTCGCGCAGCAGCCGGTAGACCGCGTCGGCGTGGCCCTCGAGGGAGAGCCGCAGCGAGCGCCCGATGGTCTCGGGCAACCCGCCCGGCAGCCGGTCGACGGTGCCGAAGTCGAGGACGCCGAGTCGCCAGTGGCCCGTACCCTCCGGGTCGGGCGGCAGCAGCCGGAAGTTCCCCGGGTGCGGGTCGGCGTGCAGCAGGCCGGTGCGGGCCGGGCCGGAGAAGAGGAACCGGGCCAGGAGCTGGCCCGCCCGGTCCCGCTGCTCCTGGGTGCCCGACGCGATCACCTCCGACAGCGGCGTGCCGTCCATCCACTCGGTGACCAGGACCTGGTCGCTCTGGTGGACCACCGCGGGCACCACCACGTCCTCGTCCCCCGCGAACTCCTCCGCGTGCGCCTGCTGGGACTTCGCCTCCAGGGCGTAGTCCAGCTCCTCGGAGACCCGGTCGCGCATCTCGGTGATCAGCGGCTTGATGTCCATGCCGGGCACCAGCGGCCCCAGCAGCCGGGCGAACCGGCTGAGCTGGGAGAGGTCGGAGAGCAGCGCCGCACCGGCTCCCGGGTACTGCACCTTCACCGCGACCCGGCGCCCGTCGTGCCACACCGCGCGGTGCACCTGACCGATGGACGCGGCCGCCGCCGGGCTGTCGTCGAACTCGGTGAACAGGTCCCGCCACTCAGCGCCGAGCCGCTCGGCCAGGACGGCGTGCACGGTCGCCGTCGGCATCGGCGGCGCGGCCTCCTGCAGCTTGGTCAGCGCGGCCCGGTAAGGGCCGGCCACCTCCTCGGGCAGCGCGGACTCGAAGACCGAGAGCGCCTGCCCCAGCTTCATGGCGCCGCCCTTGAGCTCGCCCAGCGTCTTGAACAGCTGCTCCGCGGTCCGCTGCTGGAGCTCCCGCCCCACCAGCTCCGCCGACCTGCCGCCGATCCGCTTGCCGAGCCCCCACGTCGCGCGCCCCGCGAACCCGATCGGCAACGCGGCCAGTTTGGCGGTCCGCGTGACCGCCTTCCGGGGAAGATCAGACATGAGCCCCTCCTAGTCCCACACAGCCGCGCCGCGCCGGGCGCCTACCTTGCCATTGTGTCCTGTCGCCCGACCCGCCCGGCGGCGCGCTCCCTCCCGCCCGCCCCGCGGCTCCCGCCGCCCCCTCCGGCCCCGCACCCGCACTCCGGATGCGGCGACACCTCGTCCGCCCGCCACTCCAGGCCCGGCAGCGCGGCCTCCCACCGCGCCCCCGCGCTCGACGGCGGATCCCCGTCCAGGAAGGCGAGGGCGTGGGATGCCGCGAGTCCCGCGACGGTCGCGGTCAGCGCCAGGTCCCCGGCCGGCACGCCCCGACGGGCCCGCCCGGACCGCCACTGCACGAACACCCGCAGCCACTCGGGGTCCGCGTCCACCCGCCGCCGCAGTCGGCACCCGGCGCACGCCGTGGCTCCCGGCAGGACGAGCGGGCCGACGAAGCCGGTCGCCTCCACCACGCCGGCGTAGAGGTGGGGGGTCCCCGAGGACAGCAGCTCGGAGGCGCCGTCCGGGTCGGGCAGGTAGGCCTCCAGGCCGTCCCGCGGGGCCAGGACCACCAGCGCGAACGCGTTGCCGGACGGCGGCGGTGAGGCCCGCGCCGCACGCACCGCGCCGGTGGGGGCCGCCGCTGCCGGGGCCGCCCGGCGCACCGCCCGCCGGGCGGACTCGTCCCGCCGCTCACCGACCGCTTCGGGCGGCAGCCCGCCCGGCGCCACGTCCCAGGGCCGGACACAGCCGCCGTCCCGCACCTCGACCCCGCCGACACCGGCTCCGGCCAGGACGGCGGCGATCTGCGCGCCGACCCGGCCGCACCCCCGCACCTGCACCCGCATCGCACCCCGCGCGGCCAGCCGCCGCATCGCCCCGCCCGGCTCGCCGTCCACCACCGACAGCGAGTTCAGGTCCGGGCGCAGCCGGTCCATGGCCGCCGTCCGCTGCCGCAGCGCCGCCGCGCCCGGGCCGCCGCCCCGGTTGTCGTCGATCAGCCCGGCCGCGGTGAGCCGGCCGACCAGCGCGTCGGCGTGCCCGTCGGGGAGGTCCATGCGCCGGGCCTCCTCGCGGAGCAGCGGCATGCCGCGGGTGCCGTCGAGCAGGGTGAGGAAGGCGTCCGTCGCGCTGTCGACGGACCCCAGCGTCACCGCGTGCGCCGACGTCACGCCGAACTGCATCGTCCGGCCGTCCCGCCAGCCGCGCCGCAGCGCGGGTTTGAGCATCGGATGCACGGCGATCAGCCCCCGTCCCGTCCTCGTGAGTGGTGCTTCCGTGCCCTCAGCTTGCCCGGGTCGGGCCACGGGCGGTTCGAGTTGTCCACAGGCAGGGGGTGATAGTCGTACGAATAGGGTCCGGCCCGGTCCCCAGGGGTGCCCTCCCGCTCCGAACCCGCCCCGCAGCGGGACGGACGGCCCTCACAGCGGGTAACGTCGAGGCGTGCCCGCCGACTCCCTAGACCACGCCGGTACCCAGCTCAACCGGGCGGCCGACCATCCGCCGCGCGGGTCCGTCACCGGCCCCGTCGAGGTCCGCCGGAGCTCCCGCCGACGCCGCACGGTGTCCGCGTACCGTGAGGGCGGGCGGACCGTCGTGCTGATCCCCGCCCGGATGTCGGAGGCGGAGGAGAAGCGGTGGGTGGGCGTGATGCTCGCCAAGCTCGCCGCCCAGGAGAGCCGGAGGGTGATCGGCGACGGCGAGCTCGCCGACCGGGCCGCGCGGCTTTCCGCGGAGTACCTCCAGGGCCGGGCCCGCCCGGCCACGGTGCGCTGGGTCACCAACCAGAACACCCGCTGGGGCTCCTGCACCCCCGCCGAGGGCAGCATCCGCCTCTCGCACCGCCTCCAGGGCATGCCCGAGTACGTCGTCGACTACGTGCTGCTGCACGAGCTCGCCCATCTGCTCGTCCCCGGGCACGGCGCCGAGTTCTGGCGGCTCCTGGAGGCCTACCCGCGCACCGAGCGGGCGCGCGGCTTCCTCGAGGGGGTCGTCGCCGCCGAACGGCTCCCTGAGGCGCCGGGCGAGGCCACCGACTGACCGCGGAGGAGGACGTCGATCCCGCCCGGACTCTTGAGGTCGCGCGCACAGCGGATAGCCTGGCGCGACTCAGTCACACTCGGATGGGGGACGGTCGTCACGCATGGCCAGGGAATTCCAACGCGGCCACAAGGCCAGGATCAGCGATCTGACGGCCGGGACCGATCTGTACGTAGGTGTGCAGATCAGCGCTCCCGGGCTGTCCTTCGACATCAGTTGCTTCGGACTCGACGCCGACGAACGGCTCTCCGACGACCGGTACTTCATCTTCTTCAACCAGCCGAAGTCGCCGGAGGAGTCCCTGCAGCTGCTCGGCGCCCAAGCGGGTGACACCGAGTCGTTCCGGGTGAGCCTCGACCGGCTCCCGGACACCGTCCACAAGCTCTCCTTCACCGCCACCATCGACGGCGACGGCCAGATGTCCCAGGTCGCCCCGGGCTACCTCCGGATCGTCGCGGGCGGCGAGGAGGTCGCCCGCTACTCCTTCACCGGCGCGGAGTTCACCACCGAGCGCGCGGTCATGCTGGGCGACTTCTACCTCAAGGACGTCTGGCGCTTCGCCGCCGTCGGGCAGGGCTTCGACGGCGGCCTGGACGCGCTCCTGAAGAACTTCGGCGGCGAGGTCGCCGAGGAGCAGGCTGCGGAGCAGGCGCCCCCGGCCCCCGCCCCGCAGCAGGCGGCCCCCGCCTTCGCCCCGCCGAGCGCCCCGAGCACACCGCCCGCCGCCGCCCCGCCGAGCGCCCCCGCCGCGTCCCCGCCGCCCGCGTTCCACGCCGCGCCCCCGGCGCCCGCCCCGCACGTCCCCGCGCCGGCCGCCCCGCCGGGACCGCCCTTCGGTAACCCGCAGGTCCCCTCCGCCCCCTTCGGGACCCCGCAGCCGGCCCCCCAGCAGGCCCCCGGCCCGTTCGGCGGCCCGGGCACGGCACCGCCCTTCGGGCAGCTCCCCGCCCAGGCCCCGGTGCCCCCGGAGGCCGGACTGCGGGTGGTCCTGACGAAGTACGCCGAGGCCCCGGTCGGCGACCGCTGGACCGAGCAGAACCAGCAGCTGGTGCGGGTCAACCTCGCCGACGGCAAGGGCATCCTCGCCAAGCAGGGCAGCATGGTCGCCTACCAGGGCGACGTCGACTTCGCCCACAAGGGATCCGGGCTCCTCGGCAAGCTGACGGGCCAGCTCACCGGCCAGGGCATGAAGCTGATGCGCTGCTCCGGCAAGGGCGAGGTCTTCCTCGCCGACGAGGCCAGCAGGCTCTTCACCATCCGCCTCCAGGGCGAGCAGCTCTACACCAGCGCGGGCGGCGTGCTCGCCTTCGACGAGGACCTCGACACCGAGATCCGCCGCATCGAGGGCGCGGGCCTGCCCGGCGGCGGCCTGTTCACGATGCTGTTCTCCGGCACGGGAACCGTTGTCGTGAAAACCCGCGGCACCCCCGTGGTGCTCCCCGTGGGGCCCGCCACGTACGTCGACGGCAACGCCGTCATCGCCTGGTCGGCCGGTGCGCAGGCGGTCACCACGACCGCCCTGCGGCTGCGCCGTTCGGGTTACGCCAGCCACCGCCAGGAGGCCGTCAACCTCCAGTTCCGCGGCGCGCCGGGGAACTTCGTCGTCGTCCAGCCCTTCGAGGTGTGAGCCGGACCATGGATTCGCAACTGCTCAGCGCGCACCGCCCGGTCGCCACCGGCACCCGGATGACGGTGCACAGCGCCAAGACGCTCAAGGTCGCCATGGTCAGCGGCCAGGACCTGCTCGCCAAGGCGGGCTCGATGATCGCCTACGACGGCTACATCCAGTTCGACGGGCCGCCCGGCAACCTGCGCCGCACGGCCGAGGCGATGGTCACGGGCGAGGGCGGGCGGCTCATGCTGGCCCGCGGCGACGGCGACCTGTACCTCGCCGACTACGGGGCCGACGTCGTCGTCCTGCACCTCCAGGACGAGGCGTTCTCCGTCAACGGCGCCACCCTCCTGGCCTGCGACGCCTCGCTCCAGCTCGCCATCGAGCCGATCAAGGGCGTCGCCAAGCTCTCCGGTTCCGGACTGACCAACCTGGTCGTCCGCGGCACCGGCTGGGTGGCCTTGGTCAGCCGCGGCATCCCGCTGGTCCTCGACTGCTCCGAACGGGAGACCTACGTCGACCCCGACGCACTGGTCGCCTGGACCACCGGGATGGACATGAAGGCCAGGCGGACCATCAAGGCGAGCGCCCTGATCGGCCGGGGCAGCGGCGAGGCGATGCAGATCGGCTTCAAGGGCCAGGGTTTCGTCGTCGTGCAGCCCAGCGAGGACACCGGCGACCGCTTCAAGATCCGCGGCTAGGGGGACGGCACAGCCATGCACAGCACACTCTTCGCACACACCCCGGTGGAGTCCACCGGGCGCTACACCCTGCAGAACCCGCAGCTGCTGAAGGTGCAGGTGGACCAGGGGCAGTCGCCGATCCTCGCCAAGCAGGGCGCGATGGTCGCCTTCGAGGGGCAGGTCGACTTCGACAGCCAGTACCGCGGCCGCAACTGGCGCAACGTCGAGCGGATGACCGGCGAGCGCCTGGAGCTGATGCGCTGCAAGGGCAGCGGGACGGTCTACCTGGCGAGCTTCGCGCAGTACCTGCACGTCATGGAGGTCGGCCGCGGGCTCACCGCGGACAGCACCTCGGTGCTGGCCTTCGACGGCTCCCTGGGGGTCGGCATCGTGGCCGTCGACAGCGCGGTCGGGGTGGCGTCGGCCGGGGCCTACAACCTGGAGCTGACCGGCACCGGCCAGGTCGTCCTCATGACCTCGGGCGAACCGCTGGTCCTGGAGGTCACCCCGGAGAACAACATCTGCGTCGACGCCGACGCCGTCATCGCCTGGTCCACGGCGCTGCGGACGCAGATGCAGGCGCCGACGTCCAGCTCGGCCGTCTGGCGGCGCAAGGGCGCCACCGGTGAGGGCTGGGAGATGCAGTTCACCGGCACCGGACACGTCCTCGTGCAGCCCAGCGAGCTGCTGCCGCCGCAGTTCCTGCGCGGCGCCGGCGCGTTCGGCCTCGGTCTGCGCGGCAACTCGCTCGGCGGCAGCCAGAGCTGACGGCGGATCGCGGCGCAGGGCGGCCACCCTGCGCGCCGGACGCCCACAGGGTAAGGGGCGGGCCCCAGAAGGCCCGCCCCTTACCGCATGCCCAGGGCGCGCGGTCAGCCCGCGGCCAGCCGCTCGCGCGTCGCGTCGAGCAGCCGCACCACGGACGCGTCGGCCACCTCCGGCACCTCGGCGTACCGGAACCAGCGCAGGTCCAGGGACTCGTCGCTGATGGCCGCCACGGCGTCCGGCGGGGCGATCGCCGCGTACTGCACGTCGAGGTGCCAGGCGCAGAGGCCGGGGATGGCGTGCCGGTCAAGCCGCACCGGGCCGCCCGGCAGCAGAGTGAGACCGGCGGCGATGCCCGACTCCTCGCGGGCCTCCCGCAGCGCGGTCGCCGTGAGCGCGGTGTCGCCCGGCTCGCAGTGGCCGCCCATCTGGAGCCACATCCCGAGCTTGCGGTGCAGCGTCAGCAGCACCCGGCCGCCCTCGGGATCGACCACCAGGGCACTGCCCGTGAGGTGGCCGCCCGTGCAGGCCTTCCACATGCCGTCGGGATGGGCCGCCAGATGGTCCAGATAGACCTGCCGCAGCGCGGCCTGTTCCTCGGACCGGCCGTCGAACTCCTTGAGCACGAGGACGGCGTCGTCGTGCAGCGTCACTTTCCGGAGTCGTCCTTCCCCGTGCCGCCGGCCGCGGGGCCGTCCTCGTCGGAGGCGTCCCCCTCGCGCAGGTCGGGGCCGGCGCCCTTGCCCTCGGCCGCCTCGCCGAGCATCTTGTCGAGCTCGGAGAAGTCCAGCTGCTCGCGGTGGACGAAGCCGTCCGGGTCGTCCAGGTCGGTCGCCGTCGGCAGCATGTCGGGGTGCTCCCACAGGCCGTCCCGGCCGTCGACGCCGCGGGCGTCGGTGAGCGAGGCCCACAGCCGGGCCGCGTCGCGCAGCCGGCGCGGGCGGAGCTCCAGGCCGATCAGGGTCGCGAAGGTCTGCTCGGCGGGGCCGCCCGAGGCGCGCCGCCGGCGGAGCGTCTCGCGCAGCGCGTCCGCGGAGCCCAGCCGGGTCCTGGCCGCCTCGTGGACCACCGCGTCGACCCAGCCCTCGACGAGCGCGAGCGCCGTCTCCAGACGGGCGAGCGCGGCCTTCTGCTCGGGCGTGTCCTCCGGCTGGAACATCCCCTGCTGCAGTGCCTCCTGGAGCTGCTCCGGGTTCGACGGGTCGAGCCCGCCGACCGCCTCCTCCAGCTTCGCGGTGTCGACCTCGATGCCGCGCGCGTAGCCCTCGACCGCGCCGAACAGGTGCGAGCGGAGCCACGGGACGTGGGCGAAGAGCCGCTGGTGGGCGCACTCGCGCAGGGCGAGGTAGAGCCGCACCTCGTTCTGGTCGACGCTCAGGTCCTTGCCCAGCGCCTCGATGTTCAGCGGCAGCAGCGCCGCCTTGCCCGCCGGGCCGAGCGGCAGGCCGACGTCGGTCGAGCCGACGACCTCGCCCGCGAGCACGCCCACGGCCTGGCCGATCTGCTGGCCGAACATCGCGCCGCCCATCGAGCGCATCATGCCCATCAGCGGCCCGGCCATGGCCTGCATCTCCTCGGGCAGCACGCCGCCCATCGCCGCGCCGACCCGCTCGGCCACCGGGTCGACGAGCTCCTGCCAGACCGGGATCGTCGCCTCGACCCACTCCGCGCGGCTCCACGCCACCGCGTGGGTGGCGCCCGAGGGCAGCGAGGTGGTGTCGTCCAGCCAGTGGTCGGCGAGGCGGACGGCCTCCTCGACGGCGGCGCGCTCGGCGGGACCAACGCTGGCGTCCTTGACGCCGTCGGAGGTGCCCTGGGCGACCGTCTGGCGGGCGATCTGCTTGGCCATGTCCCAGTTGACCGGACCGCCCTCGTAGCTGAGCATCTGGCCCAGCTGCTGGAAGGCGGCGCCCAGGTCGCCGGGGTTCATGCCGCCGAACATCGCGGCGAGCGGGTTGTCGGCGCCGGGGCCGCCCGGGCCGCCCGGCATGCCGGGGAAGCCGCCGAACCCGAACGGATTCGCCGGCCCCTGGCCCCCCTGGCCCTGCTTCTTGCCCTCGTCGCCGTCCTCCGGCTCCTCGGGCGGAAGACCGAATCCGAATGGGGTGTCACTCACGGGTTTCCTCGGCTCGTAGGGCCGCCGGCACCCGGCCGACAGCGACTGCCCTTGCGTCTGTCCCCAGGGTAGACACCACACCCGGCAAACGGGATCGATGCTCCGCGCGCTCAACGCCTGCGGCAGGATGGGCGTCACCTGGTACGTACGCGTCATACACGTACGTACCGAAGTCAACCGCTGGAGACGCCTGGTGAGTTCCCCAGACCCGCAGGACCGCGCACCGCAGGACCCCGAAGTTCGCCAGAGGCACGAGTCGGATGTTCGCCAGAGGCACGAGTCGGACGTTCGCCAAAGGCGAAACCCCACCCCTGCCCCGCGCGGCCCCGTCGTCGCCGTGACCGGCGCGGCCTCCGGCGTCGGCGCGCTGCTGACCGCGCGGCTCGCCGCCTCGGAGGAGATCAAGCAGGTCATCGCCATCGACGAGCGCCGGGGCGACGTCTCCGAGGCGACCTGGCACGTCCTGGACGTCCGCGACCCGGCGATCGCCGAGCGGCTGCGCGGCGCGGACGCCGTCGTGCACCTGGCGCTCGATCTCGACCTGGAGGGCGACCAGGCCGCGCGGACGGCGTTCAACGTCCGCGGGACGCAGACCGTGCTGACCGCGGCCGCCGCGGCGGGCGTGCACCGGGTGGTCCTGTGCACCTCGGCGATGGTCTACGGGGCGCACGCCGACAACGAGCTGCCACTGTCGGAGGACGCCGAGCTCAAGGCGACCGCCGAGGCCACCGGCGTGGGCGACCTCCTGGAGATCGAGCGGCTCGGCCGCCGCGCTCCGCGCGCCCACCCCGGGCTCAACGTGACGGTGGTCCGGCCCGCGGTCCTGGTGGGCGCCGGGGTGGACACCGCCCTGACCCGCTACTTCGAGTCCCCCCGCCTGCTCGTCGTCGCCGGCTCCCGGCCGGCCTGGCAGTTCTGCCACGTGGACGACCTGGTCACGGCCCTGGAGTACGCCGTCCTGGAGAAGGTCGACGGGGAGCTCGCCGTCGGCTGCGACGGCTGGCTGGAGCAGGAGGAGGTCGAGGAGCTCAGCGGCATCCGCCGCATGGAGCTGCCCTCGGCCGTCGCCCTGGGGGCCGCCGCCCGGCTGCACCGCATCGGCCTCACCCCGTCCCCGGCCGGGGACCTGGCGTACACGATGCACCCCTGGGTGGTCAGCGTCAGCAGGCTGCACGACGCGGGCTGGCGGCCGCGGTGGACCAACGAGGAGGTCCTCGCCGAGCTCCTGGAGGCGGTCTCCGGCAACCACACCGTCGCCGGCCGCCGGCTCGGCCGCAAGGACGCCACCGCCGCCGGCGCCGCGGGCGCCACCGTCGCCCTGATCGGCACCGCGGCCCTGGTCCGCAAGGTGCGCAGACGGCGCGGCCTGTAGGACCCTCCGAGCGGTCCGCGCGGCAGCCGGTCGAAAGAGTCATTCCGCGTCGTCCGTGGTGTGCGGCACCATTGCGGCATGGCGAACCTGCACTCCGACCACCCCGGCGAGCGGCCCGCGGCCGACCCGGTCAAGCTGCTCGCGATCCGCGACACCCCGCTCTCCGTCGACGAGGTCTTCCGGGCCGTCGGCGACGACGCGTCGGGCGGCACCGCCCTGTTCGTGGGCACCGTGCGCAACCACGACGGCGGCGCGGACGTCGACGCGCTCGGCTACTCCAGCCACCCCACCGCCGAGGACGAGCTGCGCCGGGTCGCGGAGAAGGTCGTCGCGGACTTCCCCGTCCGCGCCCTGGCCGCCGTGCACCGGGTGGGCGACCTGGCGATCGGTGACCTGGCGGTGGTCGTCGCCGTCTCCTGCCCCCACCGCGGAGAGGCGTTCGAGGCCTGCCGCAGGCTGATCGACGACCTCAAGAGCCAGGTCCCGATCTGGAAGCACCAGAAATTCTCCGACGGTACCGACGAATGGGTGGGGGTCTAGCGCGAACGGGTGACCCCGGCGGGTGAGGGGTCGTCATGGCGCCTGACGGCCCCGCGTGGTTCCGGTTGCGTAACCACACCCCCACGGCGAGCGTTGTCCCTACGAGTGGTTAATCTGCTGATCGGCCGGGATCTGTCCGGCCCGCATCATGCTCTTGGGGTCGGGAGGTTGGCATGGCCGCGCTCACCTGGTTGCTGATTCCGTTTCTCGCCGCCGTCGGAGCGGGTGTCTGGGGATCCTGGGCCACGCGGTACCGCAGGACCGGCGGAGGCGACGGCGCCGAGCTCGCGGGCTACGCGCGCTTCCGCGAGGCGATGGAGCGCTCGGGCCCCGACTCGGGCGAGGCCTGAGCCGCGCCGCAGGCCCGCGGACCCCGTGGGGCGACCGGCCCCACAGGTGCGTTGACAGACTCGTCCCGTACTGTCGTTCCATGCCACGCCGCACCGCGACGATGCTCGCCTCCACCCTGATGCTCATCGCGTTGCTCTGCGCCGGAGTGCTCCTCCCGGTCCCGTACGCGGAGATGTCCCCCGGCCCGACCGTGAACACGCTCGGCGAGCACGACGGCGAGCCGGTGCTGCAGATCGAGGGCCGCAAGACCTACGCCACCACGGGGCACCTCAACATGACGACGGTCCGGGTCACCGGCGCCGACTACGACATGAACCTCGTCGAGGCGGTCTACGGCTGGCTCGCCCACGACAACCTGGTGGTCCCGCACGACACGCTCTACCCCGACGGCAAGACGGAGGAGCAGTCCACCCAGGAGAACGCCGAGGAGTTCAGCCAGTCCCAGGAGAGCGCCAAGGTCGCCGCCCTGCGGGAGCTGGACGTCCCCGTCGAGTCCTGGGTCGTGGTCGGGACGGTCGTCAAGGACAGCCCCGCGGAGGGCCGGCTCCACGCGGGCGACATCGTCCGCTCCGTGGACGGCACCGCGGTGGAGAAGCCGGAGGACGTGGCGAAGCTGGTCACGAAGCACGCGCCGGGAGAGCCGGTCGTCTTCTCCGTGGTGCCCGCCGAGCGCGCCGCCGCCGCGGAGAAGAAGGGCAAGGAGGCGCTGGCCGCGGCCCCCGCGGAACGGGTCACCGTCACCACCAGGAAGGCCTCCGACGACGACCGCGCCATCGTCGGCATCCAGGCCGGCACCGACCACACCTTCCCGTTCACCATCGACATCAAGCTGGCGGACGTCGGCGGCCCGAGCGCCGGCCTGATGTTCGCGCTCGGCCTCGTCGACAAGCTGACCCCCGAGGACCTCACCGGCGGCACGTTCGTCGCGGGCACCGGCACCATCACCGACGACGGGAAGGTCGGACCGATCGGCGGCATCCGCATGAAGACGGTCGGCGCCCGCGCGGAGGGCGCCCGGTACTTCCTGACACCGGAGGCCAACTGCGCCGACGCCGCCTCGGACGTCCCCGACGGCCTCACCCTCGTCAAGGTCAGGACGCTGGACGACGCGATGACGTCCCTGGAGGCGATCCGCGAGGGCGACCGGAAGGCGCTGCCCACCTGCTCGGCGAGCTGACGCGCCGTCCGCGCGGACACCGGCCC
>NZ_JBHWZH010000167.1:0-11595 GCF_042728285.1 Streptomyces sp. NPDC060194
TGTGGGGTGGTTTTTTTTTTATCTAGACTGCACATGCACTTGTTGGGCCAACCCCGTCTGCCGGGGGGTGGGGGGCGCGCGGGCTACCCGCCCGTCGCCCCCCGCGCTCTTTGCCGCACTCACGGTTGCGAACGTTCAAACGTGAGGCCGAGCACAATGGCGAACCGCTGCCCGATTAGGTCTTTTATGTTCGGTCTACGCGCGTTACGCTGCGGCGAAACCTGCGCCGTTCGGCGCTTGCACGAAGGAGTACGTCCCCATGCGCCGGGTATCCCGAATCGCGGTCGCAGGCGCTGCCTCCGCAGCCCTCGCCCTGTCCGTCGCCGCCTGTGGCGGCACCTCCTCCGAGTCGGCCAAGTCGACCGGCTCCAAGGGTGAGGAGAAGGGCCTCGCCATCGCCTACGACGTCGGCGGCAAGGGCGACCAGTCGTTCAACGACGCCGCCTACGCCGGCCTGGAGCGCGCCGAGAAGGAGTTCGGCAAGCAGGTCCAGGACGTCGAGCCCAACGACGGCGAGTCCGACGCGGACAAGGCGCAGCGCCTGAGCGAGCTGGCCAAGCAGGGCTACAACCCGGTCATCGGCATCGGCTTCGCCTACGCCAACGCCGTCAAGGACGCCGCCGCGAAGAACCCGAAGACCACCTTCGGCATCGTGGACGACGAGACCGTCAAGGCCGACAACGTCGCCGACCTGGTCTTCTCCGAGCAGGAGGGCTCCTACCTCGCCGGTGTGGCCGCCGCCAAGACCACCAAGTCGAACGTCGTCGGCTTCGTCGGCGGTGTCGAGACCCCGCTGATCAAGAAGTTCCAGGCCGGCTTCGAGCAGGGCGTCGCCGACACCAACTCCAAGGTCAAGGTCCGCTCCACCTTCCTGACCCAGCCGCCGAACTTCGACGGCTTCTCCAAGCCGGACCTGGGCAAGGCCGCCGCCGAGGGCATGATCGACGACAAGGCCGACGTGATCTACCACGCCGCGGGCCTGGCCGGCCAGGGCGCCATCGAGGCCGCCACCGCCGACAAGAAGTGGGCGATCGGCGTCGACTCCGACCAGTACAACCAGAAGGCGCTCGCCGCGCACAAGGACTACATCCTGACCTCGGTCACCAAGGGTGTCGCCGACGCGGTGTACAACCTGGCGAAGTCGGTCGAGGACGGCAAGCCGCTCTCCGGCGTCCAGCGCTTCGACCTGAAGTCGGGCGGTGTGGGCCTGGCCGACTCCAACCCGAAGTTCACCGCCATGAAGGACGTCCAGGACGCGGTCGCCAAGGCCGCCGAGGGCATCAAGAGCGGCGAGATCAAGGTCAAGACCACGCCGTAAGGCAGGTGCGGCCGACGCCGCACCGTCGCGGCACGGGGTACGGGGAGGCATCGGCTCTCCGTACCCCGTTCGCGCGGCGGCCCCGGTCCTGCGTGATCGCGGCATCGCGCAGTACCGTTTCACCGCCGCACCTTCGAACACCCCTGACTCCACCCTCCGTTGCACCCGGGGCGCGACACGTCGACCGACGGCCCCCCTTCTTCCCTTGAGGAGAGTGCGCCATCAACGCGTCCAGCAGCCCCCCGGCCGACGGCACCACCCCGGCCCCCGGCGCCGCCCCGAACGACCGGGCGTCCGCGGTCGAACTGGCCGGCATCACCAAGCGCTTCCCCGGCGTCGTCGCCAACCACGACATCCACCTCACCGTCCGCCGCGGCTCGGTCCACGCGCTCGTCGGTGAGAACGGCGCCGGCAAGTCGACCCTGATGAAGATCCTCTACGGCATGCAGAAGCCGGACGAGGGCACCATCACCGTCGATGGCACGCAGACCACGTTCTCCTCGCCCGCCGACGCGATCGCGCTCGGCATCGGCATGGTCCACCAGCACTTCATGTTGGCGGACAACCTCACCGTCCTGGAGAACATCGTCCTGGGCGCGGAGAAGCTGCACGGCATCGGCGCGGGCGCCCGCCGCAAGGTCAAGGAGATCTCCGACCGCTACGGCCTCGGGGTCCGCCCCGACGCGCTCGTCGAGGACCTCGGCGTCGCCGACCGCCAGCGCGTCGAGATCCTCAAGGTCCTCTACCGCGGCGCGACCACCCTCATCCTCGACGAGCCCACCGCCGTCCTGGTCCCGCAGGAGGTCGACGCCCTCTTCGACAACCTGCGCGAGCTCAAGGCCGAGGGCCTGGCCGTCATCTTCATCTCGCACAAGCTCGGCGAGGTGCTCTCCGTCGCCGACGAGATCACCGTCATCCGGCGCGGCACCACCGTCGGCACGGCCGTCCCGGCCGAGACCACCCCGCGGCAGCTCGCCGAGCTGATGGTCGGCTCCCAGCTGCCGACCCCCGAGACCAGCGAGTCCACGGTCACCGACCGGGCGCTGCTCACCGTCGACAGCCTCAAGCTGCTCGCCGAGGGCGGCCGCCCGCTGCTGGACGACATCTCCTTCACCATCCGCGAGGGCGAGGTGCTCGGCCTCGCGGGCGTCGAGGGCAACGGCCAGACCGAGCTGATCGAGGCCCTCATCGGCCTCAAGCACGCCGACTCCGGCACCATCACCCTCGGGTCCGAGGAGATCACCTCCTGGGCCACCCGCCGGCGCCGCGAGTCCGGCGTCGGGTACATCCCCGAGGACCGCCACCGCCACGGCCTGCTGCTCGAGTCCCCGCTCTGGGAGAACCGCATCCTCGGCCACGTCACCGAGAAGCCCAACACCAAGGGCGCGTTCCTCGACCTCAAGGGCGCGCAGGCCGACACCCGCCGGATCGTCGAGGAGTACGACGTCCGCACCCCCGGCATCGACGTCACCGCCGCCTCGCTCTCCGGCGGCAACCAGCAGAAGCTGATCGTCGGCCGCGAGATGAGCCACAACCCGCGCTTCCTGATCGCCGCCCACCCCACCCGCGGTGTGGACGTCGGCGCGCAGGCGCAGATCTGGGACCAGATCCGCGCCGCCCGCCGCGAGGGCCTCGCGGTGCTGCTGATCTCCGCCGACCTCGACGAGCTGATCGGCCTCTCCGACACCCTGCGGGTCATCTACAACGGCCGCCTCGTCGCGGACGCCGACCCGGCCACCATCACCCCGGAGGAGCTGGGCTCCGCCATGACCGGCGCGGCCTCAGGACACCTCGAACACACCGAGGAGCCCGCCGCGGCCGCCGGTGACACCACCGACCAGGACGCCCCGGAGGACGAGGCCCGATGAAGAAGTTCGACAAGGAGCGGCTGCTCCTGGCCTTCGCCGGACCGGTGATGGCGCTGGTCGCGGCCATGGTCCTGACCTCGGGCGTGCTGCTGGCCTCGGGCAAGAACCCGGTCGAGCCGTACACCCTGATGCTGGAGCAGATCGGCTTCTCCGACATCCAGGTGCTCACGATCAACCAGGCGAGCATGTACTACCTGGCCGCGCTCGCGGTCGCCGTCGGGTTCCGGATGAACCTGTTCAACATCGGCGTCGACGGCCAGTACCGCCTCGCCGCCTTCGTCACCGCCGTGGTCGGCGCGCACATCGCGTTCCCGTCCTTCCTGCAGATCCCCGTGCTGCTCGCGGTCGCCGTCCTCACCGGCGCGGCCTGGGCCGGCATCGCGGGCCTGCTGAAGACCACCCGCGGGGTCAGCGAGGTCGTCGCGACGATCATGCTGAACGCGATCGCGTCCAGCCTGATCGCCTGGCTCGCCCTCACCGACAACTTCGGCGTCGCGCTCGGCAACAACCAGTCGACCGGCGAGATGGCCGAGTCCGGCTGGATCCCCGGCATCGAGCTGGGCGCCGCCGGCGAGATCTACGGCTTCGTCTTCGTCGCCGCCCTGGTCGGCTTCCTGTACTGGGGCGTCATCAACCGGACCCGGTTCGGCTTCGACCTGCGCGCCACCGGCGCCTCGGAGTCCGCGGCCGCGGCCTCCGGCGTCAACGCCAAGCGGATGATCCTCACCGCGATGCTGGTCTCCGGCGGCGTCGCGGGCCTCGCGGGCATGCCGATCCTGCTCGGCGCCTCGCACACCTTCGACCTGACCTTCCCGGCGAGCATCGGCTTCAACGCCATCGGTATCGCGCTGCTCGGCCGCAACCACCCGATCGGCATCGCGTTCGCCGCGTTCCTGTGGGCGTTCCTGGAGAAGGCCTCCCCGGCCCTCGACTACGCCGGCTACGACAAGGAGATCGCGGTCATCATGCAGGGCCTGATCGTCCTGACGACCGTCGTCTCCTACGAGATCGTCCGTGACTGGGGCATGCGCCGCCAGCAGCAGCGCGTCGGCGAGGAGCTGGCCGCGGCCGCCCGTGCCGCCGCCTCCAACCCCGACTCGCAGAAGGACGTGGCGGCCCGATGACGACGGCAACCGACCTCAACGCGCCGACGACACGCCACGTGCCGACCGGCCGCCGCAAGCTCACCCTGCCCGTGGTGCTGCTCCTGATCGCCGGCCTGCTCGCGCTGGTCTCGATCGTCCGCATCATCACCGGCGCCGACGGCATCACCTCCGTCGGCCAGATGTCCACCGCGCTCAAGCTCGCCGTCCCGATCGGCCTCGCCGGTCTCGGCGGCCTGTGGGCCGAGCGCGCCGGCGTCGTCAACATCGGCCTCGAGGGCATGCTCATTCTCGGCACCTGGTTCGGCGCCTGGGCCGGCTACCAGTGGGGCCCGTGGGTCGGCGTCCTGTTCGGCATCCTCGGCGGCGCGATCGGCGGTCTGATCCACGCGATCGTCACCGTCACCTTCAACGTCAACCACATCGTCTCCGGTGTGGCGATCAACATCCTCGCCCTCGGCGTCACCCGCTACCTCTCCGCCTTCGCGTTCGAGGGCACCGAGGGCGGCAACGAGCGCCAGTCGCCGCCGGTGGAGTCGCTCGGGAACTTCTCCGTCCCCGGCCTCAGCGACTTCCTGCGGGACGTGAACCAGCACGGCTGGTTCCTCGTCTCCGACCTCGCCGGCCTGCTCGGCGGCATGGTCACCGGCGTCTCCGCGCTCACCGTCATCGCGGTCGCGCTGGTCCCGGCGTCCTGGTGGATCCTGTGGCGCACCTCGTTCGGCCTGCGCCTGCGCTCCTGCGGCGAGAACCCGATCGCGGCCGAGTCGCTCGGCGTCAACGTCTACCTGTACAAGTACCTCGCCGTGGTCATCTCCGGCGGCTTCGCCGGCCTCGGCGGCGCGTTCCTGTCCATGGTGGCGAACAACTTCTACCTGGAGGGCCAGACCGGCGGCCGCGGCTACATCGGCCTCGCCGCGATGATCTTCGGCAACTGGATGCCCGGCGGCATGGCCCTGGGCGCCGGCCTCTTCGGCTACACCGACTCCCTGCGGGTCCGCGGCGGCAGCGAGAACGTCCACGCGCTGCTCCTGCTCCTCGGCATCCTGCTCGTCATCGCCATGGCCTGGCTGCTGTGGAAGAAGCGCTACGTGCCCGCCGTCGTCACCGCGGCCGTCGCCGCGCTGGTCTTCGCCTGGTACTTCCTGACGAACGAGATCCCCTCGCAGTTCGTCACCGCCACCCCGTACGTCGTCACGCTGCTCGTCCTGGCCCTCTCCGCCCAGCGGTTGCGGATGCCCAAGGCCGACGGCATGCCCTACCGCAGGGGGCAGGGCAAGTGACCGAGGCCGCCGCGTTCGACTGGGCGCCCCTGCGCGCGGCCGCCCGGGACGCCATGTCCCGGGCGTACGCCCCGTACTCGAAGTACCCGGTCGGCGCGGCGGCCCGCGTCGACGACGGCCGCACGGTCACCGGCTGCAACGTCGAGAACGCCTCGTACGGCATCGGGCTGTGCGCCGAGTGCGGGCTGATCTCGCAGCTGCAGCTCACCGGCGGCGGCCGGCTGACCCACTTCACCTGCGTGGACGGGGGCGGCGACGTCCTCGTCCCGTGCGGCCGCTGCCGCCAGCTCCTCTTCGAGTTCGGCGGCGGCGAGCTGCTGGTCGAGACCCCGGCCGGCGTCCTCACCCTGGACGCCATGCTTCCCCAGGCCTTCGGTCCCGGCCATCTCTCCTGAGCCCCGGAGCGGCCCCTTGCGCGGATGCGTGGGGGGCCGTTCTACTGGGCTGTGTCTATGCGCGTAGAAGTCCCGTCCCCTCACGAAGGAGTGTCCATGGACGCCGTCTCCGTCATCCGCACCAAGCGCGACCGGGGGCGTCTGAGCGACGCCCAGATCGACTGGATCGTCGACGCGTACACCCGCGGCGAGGTCGCCGACGAGCAGATGTCGGCGCTCGCCATGGCGATCTTCCTCAACGGCATGGACCGCGCCGAGATCGCCCGCTGGACCGCCGCGATGATCGCCTCCGGCGAGCGCATGGACTTCTCCGCGCTGCCCCGGGTGACCGCCGACAAGCACTCCACCGGCGGCGTCGGCGACAAGATCACCCTCCCGCTCGCCCCGCTGGTCGCCGCCTGCGGCGCGGCCGTCCCGCAGCTCTCCGGGCGCGGCCTCAGCCACACCGGCGGCACCCTCGACAAGCTGGAGTCGATCCCCGGCTGGCGCGCGGACCTCTCCGGCGCTCAGCTGATGCGCACCCTGGAGGACGTCGGCGCCGTCATCTGCGCGGCCGGCCCCGGCCTCGCCCCCGCCGACAAGAAGCTCTACGCGCTGCGGGACGTCACCTCGACCGTCGACTGCATCCCGCTGATCGCCTCCTCGATCATGTCGAAGAAGATCGCCGAGGGCACCGGCTCGCTCGTCCTCGACGTCAAGTTCGGCACCGGCGCGTTCATGCGCGAACTCGACGACGCCCGTGAGCTGGCCCGCACCATGGTCGGCCTCGGCGCCGACCACGGTCTGCGCACCGTCGCCCTGCTCACCGACATGAACACCCCGCTGGGCCTGACCGCCGGCAACGCGCTCGAGGTCCGCGAGTCCGTCGAGGTCCTCGCCGGCGGCGGCCCCGCGGACGTGGTCGAGCTGACGCTGGCCCTCGCCCGCGAGATGCTCGACGCGGCGGGCCTCACCGACGCCGACCCCGCGAAGGCCCTGGCCGACGGCTCCGCCATGGACGTCTGGAACCGCATGATCCGCGCGCAGGGCGGCGACCCCTCCGCCGCGCTCCCGGTCGCCCGCGAGCAGCACGTCGTGACGGCCTCCGCCTCCGGTGTCCTCACCCGCCTCGACGCCCTCGGCGTCGGCGTCGCCGCGTGGCGGCTCGGCGCGGGCCGGGCGCGCAAGGAGGACGCGGTGCAGATGGGCGCGGGCGTCGAGATGCACGCGAAGCCGGGCGACGCGGTCCGCGCGGGCGAGCCCCTGCTCACCCTGCACACGGACACCCCGGAGAAGTTCGCGTACGCGCTGGAGTCCCTGGAGGGGGCGTTCGACGTGTCGCCCGAGGGGACGCCCTTCGAGGCGCCGGCGCTGATCCGGGAGCGGATCGGAAGCTAGCCCGGCCGGCGGACGGGGTCGCCCGGCCGGGGCGGTGTCCGGGGCCGCCGGGCGTGGCCCTGGGGGAGCCGGTGCGTGACCCTGGGGGGAGTCGCTGCGGGGGGCGGGGCGGAGCCGATGCGTGGCCCGGATCGAAGCCGTGCGGATTCGGGCGCGGCCCCGACCGATGAGTTCCGGCGCCGCGGGGCGTCTCAACTGCGTGACCGCCTCCGAGATCCCTCGCATACCCGAACGTCTGTTCGTCCTGCCGGGTCCCCGCCTGACCCGGCAGGACGTCCCGGCGCTCTGTGAACGCCTCGCCTCGCATCTGCGCTCCGCGGGCCACCCGGCGGAGGTGACCTGCGACGCGACCGCGGTGACACACGCCGACCTCGCCGCCGTGGAGGCGATCACCCGCCTCCGCCTGACGGCCGTCCGGGAGGGCGCCCGGGTCACGTTCCGGAACATCGGCCCGGACCTGACCGCGCTCCTGACGCTGACGGGCCTGGGCCCGTAGACCCGGGAACCCGGGACCTCGATCCCGCGGCCGGCCTCAGTCGTCCAGCCGGGCCGGCAGGTCGAACAGCGGGAACCATCGGCTCGTGTCCAGGAACGCGTTCAGCCCGACGATCCGCCCCTCCCGGATCTCGAGCACCTGCAGGGCCCACGGCTCGTGCCCCACCCCGTCCTCCGCCGGCCGGTACTGCCCGAACGCCGGCTGCCCGTTGGCGACGGTGGGCACGAGCCGCGACCCCTTGCAGCCGATCCCCTGGTTGAGATGCCACGCGGCGATGTCCTCGTGGCCCTGCAGCCACAGGTCGAACGGCGGCATAGAGAGCACCGCGTCCTCGTGCAGCAGCGCCGTCAGCGCCGAGATGTCGTACTCCTCGAACGCCGCCACGTACCGGTCGAGCAGCTTGCGCTGGTCCTCGTCCATCGGGTCCGCCGCGTCGGACTCGCGGACCTCCTGCGCGGCGAGCGTCGCCCGCGCCCGCTGCAGCGCGCTGTTCACCGACGCCACGCTCGTGTCGAGCAGCTCCGCCACCTCGCTCGCCTTCCACGCGAGCACCTCCCGCAGGATGAGCACCGCCCGCTGCTTGGCCGGCAGGTGCTGCAGCGCCGCGACGAAGGCGAGCCGAACGGACTCCCGCGCCACCGCCGTCTCGGCCGGGTCGGCGACGGGGTGGAGCACCCGCCCGTCCGGCACCGGCTCCAGCCAGGTGACCTCGGAGCGGACGTTCAGCACGGCCGTGGCCTGGTTCTGCGGTGCCGTGAGGTCCATGGGCCGGGCCCGCCGGTTGCCCGCGTTGAGTGCGTCCAGGCACACGTTGGTGGCGATCCGGTACAGCCAGGACCGCAGGCTGGAGCGCCCCTCGAAGCGGTCGTAGGACCGCCAGGCGCGGACGAACGCGTCCTGCACCGCGTCCTCCGCCTCGAAGGACGAGCCGAGCATCCGGTAGCAGTACCCGGTCAGCTCCGTCCGGTACTTCTCCAGCGCCTCGTCCAGCTCCGGCGCCGTACCCGCGAGGTTGCTCATGACCACTCCTCACCCGCCCCTCCGGCCCGTCCGCCGGCTCGCTTCGAAAGCTATCGGACGGCACTGACAACGGCAGGGGGAAAGGATGAGGGCGCCTACGCCGGACGCATCAGACGGCCGTCCGCGCCTCGACCCGGGCGGCCCGGGTCCCCAGGAGCGTCAGGACCGCGACGCCGGCGACGGCGCCGAGACCGAGCAGCACCGTCCCGTTCCAGCCTCCCGCATGGAAGGCCACCGCGCCCAGCGTGCCGCCGGCGCTGCTGCCCACGTAGTACGCCGTCTGGTAGAGCGCGGACGCCTGCGCGCGACCGTCGGCGGCCGTCCGGCTCACCGACGACGACGCCACCGCGTGCCCGGAGAAGAACCCGGCGGTGACGAGGACCAGGCCGAGCAGCACCGCGACCAGCGCGTCGGACACCGAGAGCAGCAGCCCCGCCGTCGTCGTCCCGACCGCCAGGTACAGCGCGCCCCGCCGCCCGAGCCGCTCGACGAGCCGCCCGGCGGCCGCCGAGGAGAAGGTGCCCACCAGGTAGATCACGAAGACCGACCCGACGAGCCCCTGCGGCAGCCCGAACGGCTCCTCGGTGAGCCGGTAGCCGATCACGGTGTACACCGCGCCGAAGACGACCATGAACAGCGCGCCGATCGCGTACAACCTGCGCAGCAGCGGGTTCCCCAGGTGCCCGCGGACCGTCAGGGCCACCTCCCGGGGCCGCAGCGACGCCGGGCGGAAGTGCCGGGCCCGGGGGAGCAGCACCCGGAACGCCACCGCGCACACCACCGCGAGCACGCCGATCGCGCCCACGGCCGCCCGCCAGCCCCAGGCCTGCGCGACCCAGCCGGAGAGGATCCGGCCGGTCATCCCGCCGACCGAGTTGCCGGCCACGAACAGGCCGATCGCCCCGACCAGCGCCTTCGGACGCACCTCCTCGGCCAGGTAGGCCATCGCGGAGGCCGGGACCCCCGCGATCGCCGCGCCCTGCACGGCCCGCAGCGCCACAAGCCACTCCAGCGACGGCGCGAACGGCACCGCGAGCCCCACGAGCACCGCCACCGCCAGCGACACCGACATCATCCGCACCCGCCCGAACCGCTCGGACAGCGCGCTCAGCGGCAGCACGAACAGCGCCAGGGCGCCCGTCGTCGCGGACACCGTCCAGCTCGCCCTCCCGGCGCTCACCCCGAAGTCCGCGGAGATCGACGGCAGCAGCGCCTGGGTGGAGAACAGCAGCGCGAACGTCGCCATCCCGGAGGCGAACAGCGCCAGGCTCATCCTCCGGTACGGGCCCTCGCCGGGCGCGAGGCGCGCGGGCGGGGCGGGGGCCGTCGAGGCGGGGTCGGGCGGGACGGAGGTGGCCGGTGCGGAGGTGGCCGGGGACGACGAACTGAGGGCGCCCACTGCGGTGGACGCCCCGGTACTGGCGGGAGACATAGGGGGAACGTACGGCCCGGGCCTTCATGCGTCCAATGCACGGAATCGCCATAATCGATCCCATGGCGCATCAACGCAGCTCACAGGCGCGGCTGTCACCGTCCGGTGACACGAAAGCGACTTCGGGCCCGCCCCAGCTCCCCGCCGACGAGGACATCGTCGCGCTGCTCGCCCCTCGGCTGGCCCACTTCGCCGCGGTCGCCCGCACCGAGCACGTCACCCGCGCCGCGCAGGAGCTGCGGGTCCCGCAGTCCACGCTCTCGCGCGCGATGGTCCGCCTGGAGGCCGATCTCGGCGTCGACCTGTTCGCCCGGCACGGCCGCACCGTCTCCCTCACCCCGGCCGGCCGCACCTTCCTGACCGCGGTCGACCGCGCCCTCGCCGAGGTCCAGCGCGCCGCCGACGCCGTCCGCGCGGACGCCGACCCCGCCGCGGGCAAGGTCGCCTTCGGCTTCCTCCACACCCTCGGCCCCGAGACCGTCCCCGGCCTGATCCGCGCCTTCCGCGCCGACCACCCGGCCGTCCGCTTCAGCCTCGTCCAGAACTACGGCGAGGCCATGCTGGAGCGGCTCCGCGCCGGCGAACTCGACCTCTGCCTCACCTCACCGCTCCCCGAGGCCCCCGACCTCGTCGTCCGCCGCCTCGACGAGCAGCGCCTGCGGCTCGTCGTCCCCGACGACCACCCGCTGGCCGGACGCAAGCGCGTCCGCCTCGCCGAGGCCGCCGACGAGTCCTTCGTCACCCTCGAACCCGGCTACGGCCTGCGCCGCATCACCGACGACCTCTGCGCCCGGGCCGGCTTCCGCCCCCGCGTCGCCTTCGAGGGCGAGGAGGCGGAGACCCTCCGCGGCCTCGTCGCCGCCGGTCTCGGCGTCGCCCTCCTCCCACCCCCCGCCGTCCCCCGCCCCGGCGTCACCGAACTCACCGTCACCTCCCCCCGCGCCCTCCGCGAGATCGGCCTCGCCTGGCTCGCCGGCCACCCGGACACCCCCCCGGTCGCCGCCTTCAAGAAGTTCGTCCTCACGAGGAGGGGCCGACTCCTGTCCGAGGAGTCCTGAACGCGGCCGGGGGACGAGGACCCGGACATCCAGCCCGACGGCGGGCAACGGCCCGCGCCATCCAGCTCGGTCGGCGGGCGAAGGCCCGAGCTTTCCAGGCCGGTTGGCGGGCGGAGGCCCGGGCTTTCCAGCTCGGTCGGCGGGCGGAGGCCCGATATGTTCAGCCCGGTCGGCGGGCTGGACCCGCAAACCCAGCCCGGTCGGCGGGCGGAGGCCCGAAAAATCCAGCCCGGCCGGCGTTTGAG
>NZ_JBHWZH010000168.1:0-11240 GCF_042728285.1 Streptomyces sp. NPDC060194
GCCCCCGGCCGCTGTGGCGGTCGGGGGCCCCTCGGTGTCGTGCGGCCGGGTCGGTCAGACGCCGGCGGTGCGAACCTGCACGCCGTGTTCCGCGGCGAGGCGGCGGAGGTCGTCGAGTTCGCCCTGCTCGACCTCCACCAGGAAGTCGTCGCCGTCCTCGCGGGCCCGGCTGAGATCGGTCTCCGTGCTGTGGATGCGCTCCAACAGCCCGTCGGTGAACGCGTTCATGGATGCGGCCCCCTTGTCATGGGTAGGTGGCACATGCGCTGTGCCGGGGGTGAAACGTGCGTCGTGCTCGGCAGCGGTGGGTCGGGTCGGCTCCCCGGATCGACGCCGACGGCTCGTGGCGCGCCACACACAGGGCGTGATCGCGGGTGTGGAGTCGTCCTCCCCCCGCCCCGTGGCGCGAAAACCTCAACCGGTCGCCGATTCGTTTGATTCCCACCACACCGCCACAACCTCCGCCGGCCGTTCCCCCCGTGTTCCACGGCCGGTCGCCGCCCCGCGCCCAGGACCGCCTTACCGCCGGTTTATGCGCGTTACGGGCAGGATGGGCCCCGCAACCCTGGAACCACGCCCGACCCCGGGCACAGCGGAAGGACAGCGACGTGCGTGTACTCGTCGTCGAGGACGAGCAGCTGCTCGCCGATGCGGTGGCCACCGGGCTCCGCCGTGAGGCCATGGCCGTCGACGCCGTGTACGACGGAGCGGCCGCCCTGGAGCGGATCGGAGTCAACGACTACGACGTAGTCGTCCTGGACCGCGACCTGCCCCTGGTGCACGGCGACGACGTCTGCCGGAAGATCATCGAGCTCGGCATGCCCACCCGCGTCCTGATGCTCACCGCCTCCGGTGACGTCAGCGACCGGGTGGAGGGCCTGGAGATCGGGGCGGACGACTACCTCCCCAAGCCGTTCGCCTTCACCGAGCTGATCGCCCGCGTGCGCGCGCTCGGCCGGCGCACCACCGTCCCGCTGCCGCCCGTCCTGGAGCGCGTCGGCATCCGGCTCGACCCCAACCGCCGCGAGGTGACGAGGGACGGCCGCGAGATCCAGCTCGCCCCGAAGGAGTTCGCCGTCCTGGAGGTGCTCATGCGCAGCGAGGGCGCGGTCGTCTCCGCCGAGCAGCTCCTGGAGAAGGCCTGGGACGAGAACACCGACCCCTTCACCAACGTCGTGCGCGTGACGGTCATGACCCTGCGGCGCAAGCTGGGCGAGCCCGCGGTGATCGTCACCGTGCCCGGCTCCGGCTACCGGATCTGATCACCGTGCCCGACGCCTCCGCCCCACCCCGCCCCGTGGTGCCGCCGAAGCCGACCTGGGACCCGCGCCGCATCGACCAGGGCCTGCCCTGGCTGCGGCCGACGATCCGCATACGCCTGACGCTGCTCTACGGCGGCATGTTCCTGATCGCCGGCATCCTGCTGCTCTCGATCATCTACCTGCTCGCCGCGCAGGCGCTCAACGTGGGCAGCGAACTCCCGTTCAAGCTCATCGAGGGCACGGTCGGCAGCAACACCTGCGACCTGCCGGCGGGCAACGTCGCGGCCGAGCAGGTGAACGCAGCCATGAACGCCTGTGTGAACAACCAGCGCCAGCACGCCCTGGACGAGCTGCTCTTCCGGTCCCTGATGGCCTTGGTCGGCCTCAGCATCATCGCGTTCGCCTTCGGCTACGCGATGGCCGGCCGGGTCCTCGCCCCGCTCAACCGGATCACCAGGACCGCCCGCCGGGTCGCCGGCACGGACTTGACCCGCCGGATCGAGATGGACGCCCCCGACGACGAGTTCAAGGAGCTCGCCGACACCTTCGACGAGATGCTCGACCGTCTGGAGCGGGCCTTCACCGCCCAGCAGCGGTTCGTCGGCAACGCCTCCCACGAGCTGCGCACCCCGCTCGCGATCAACCGCACGCTCCTGGAGGTGCACCTCTCCGACCCCGGAGCGCCGGTGGAGCTCCAGCAGCTCGGCAGGACGCTGCTCGCCACCAACGAGCGCAGCGAGCAGCTCGTCGAGGGGCTGCTGCTGCTCGCCCGGAGCGACAACCAGCTCGTGGAGCGCAAGCCCGTCGACCTCGCCGAGGTGGCCGGACAGGCCATCGACCAGGCACGCGGCGAGGCCGCGGCCAAGGGCGTGGAGATCCGCGGGCTGCGCGAGCCGGCGGTGGTGCGGGGCAACGGCGTCCTTCTGGAGCGGATCGCCCTGAACCTGGTCCAGAACGCCGTGCGCTACAACCTGGCCGATAACGGCTGGGTGGAGGTCACGACGGAGCTCGAACCGGCCACGGACCCCGGTTGCGCGGTGCTGACCGTCTCGAACACGGGACCGGTCGTTCCCGCGTACGAGGTGGACAACCTGTTCGAGCCGTTCCGGCGGCTGCGGACCGAGCGGACGGGCAGCGACAAGGGCGTCGGTCTCGGCCTCTCGATCGCGCGCTCGGTCGCCCGGGCGCACGGCGGGCGGATCGTCGCGGTGCCGCGGGACGGCGGGGGGCTGGTGATGCGCGTCACGCTGCCGCTGTGACGGGGCGGATTCGTGTTCGCTTTAAGCGGAATTATCGGCACCCGACCCACCCGGGACGGTGTGCGATCGATCACAAGGGACGATTTCCGGCCGTCTACGCTCCGTGATCGCGATCCGGAGCCCGACGCCGGTAACGTCCGGGTTTTCCGCCCCCCTGATCACGGGAAGTACACGGGGTGGCGGTCGTGAACCACCACCCGGGAACCGTGTACGGTTCGCCTCGCCACCCAACCGGACGGCCCTTCAGGGGCGCGGTCGGGTGTCGATTGAGTAACAGACCTTGATGTGAGGCAAAATCTCCGCCTCAGGTCGGGCACAAGTCCGGCCTCTCATGCGTTACGCCGCTGAGACACCGCATACACCCACGAGGGGGAGAGCGACATGGCAACGGATTACGACACCCCACGCAAGACCGACGACGACCTCAACGAGGACAGCCTCGAGGAGCTCAAGGCCCGTCGCAACGACAAGACCACCTCGACCGTCGACGTCGACGAGTTCGAGGCGGCGGAGGGCCTGGAGCTCCCCGGCGCGGACCTGTCCAACGAGGAGCTCGCGGTCCGCGTGCTGCCCAAGCAGGCCGACGAGTTCACCTGCATGAGCTGCTTCCTGGTCCACCACCGCAGCCAGCTGGCCAAGGAGAAGAACGGCCAGCCGATCTGCCGCGACTGCGACTGAGGCCGGTCCGGTGCGAGGGGGATTCCGGAAGAAGAAGGACCGGGCGGGTACCGGTGACGACCGCGTCACCGACGGCATAGCCGTGCCCGGTCAGCGCAAGGACGACGACGGGCGGGGCCTGCCGGCTCCGCTCGAGGCGGCCGAGCAGCCGCCCGGCCCCGGCCGCTTCGCCGGCCTCAGGGGCGGCATCGCCAAGGGCGGCAAGGGCGCCAAGGCCGGCATCGGGTACCTCGCCGACCGCATGATCGAGAACGCGCCCCGCGTCCCGGTGCGCGATCTCGCCACCCTGCGGCGGCAGTTCCCCGGCCTGCCGCCGGAGGAGCTCGCCGACAAGCTGGTGGCGGGCGCGGCCAACGCCACCTCCACCGTCGGCGCCGGCATCGGCGCGGCCGCGATGCTGCCCGTCGCCCCCGCCATGCCCGCCGAGCTGGCCGCCGAGATCACCGGTGTGGCGGCCATCGAGCTGAAACTCATCGCCGAGCTGCACGAGGTCTACGGCCTGCGGCCGCCCGGCAACCTCAAGGAGCGCAGCACCGGCTACCTGACCGCCTGGGCGGAGGAGCGCGGCGTCGACGTCACCCGCCCCTCGACGTTCAACAACGCCCTCAGCGGCCACGTGAAGCGCGAGCTGCGCCAGCAGATCATGAAGCGCATGGTGCGCAGCCTGCCCAACCTGATGCCGTTCATGGTGGGCGCCGCCGTCGGCGCCATGATGAACCGGCGCGACACCAAGAAGCTCGCCGAACACATCCGCGCCGACCTGCGCAAACGCCAGGTGCCCTGGCACGCCCTGCCCGCGCAGGCGCCGCTGGAGCAGCCCGCGGTGCTGCCCCCCGAGTTCCCGAAGGAACTCCGGTAGCCCGACGGCTCCGGTGCCCGACCGCTCAGCCGGCCGACCGCTCCGCGCCCGCGGCGCGAGCGGCCGCCAGCGCCTCGGCAAGGCCCTCGGGGTCCCGCGTCGAGAGGTAGACGTACGGCGTCGGGTCCGCCGGGTCCACGACCTCGATCCGCACCGCCGTGGGCACGTAGGCGCGCAGCAGCATGAAGGCGCGCGGGTCCGCCTTGTACGAGCGCCAGGCGCGCGCCCCCTCGGCGTCCAGCCGCTCCACCTCGCCGAGCGCCGTCAGCGGGATCCGCGCGTCCCCCGCGACCAGCGAGTCCGCGACCACGCGGATCCGCGCGGAGCCGTACGCGCTGACGCCCGTCGCCGTCAGCGCCGCCGCGCCCACCAGGCCCGCCAGCATCGGCAGCACGCCGAACGGCAGCAGGATCAGCCCGCCGGACACGCCGACCAGGGCTGTGATCACCCACCAGCCGGTGGGGACGGTGAGGCGTTCTTCGTAGGACTGCGCGGCGGGCTGCATGCCACCAGCTTGGCACGGTGCGGGCCCCCGGCGGCCGTCCGGGTAGGGTCTGCGCCTGTGAGTACAGCCCTGACGCCCCCGGCCGACGCCATAGTCCCCGTCCGGCACCCCGAGGCCCCCGCCCCCGGCGAACTGATCGGTTCCCACTACGGCCACTGCTTCGGCTGCGGCGACCAGCAGCCGCACGGGCTGCAGCTCACCACCCGGGCCGGCGACGGCGTCGACGTGACCGCCGAGTTCACCGTCCGCGCCGCGCACCAGGGCGCCCCCGGGCTCGCCCACGGCGGGCTGCTCGCCACCGCGCTCGACGAGACGCTCGGCGGGCTCGGCTGGATGCTGCGGGTGATCGCGGTGACCGGCCGTCTCGAGACCGACTACCTGCGGCCCGTCCCCGTCGACACCGTCCTGCACCTGCGGGCGGAGGTCACCGCCGTGCACGGCCGCAAGATCTACTCGACCGCCACCGGCCGGATCGGCGGCCCCGACGGGCCGGTCGCGGTCCGCGCGCAGGCCCTCTTCGTCGAGGTGAAGGTCGAACACTTCACCGAGAACGGCCGCCCCGAGGAGATCCGGGCCGCGATGGCCGACCCCGACCAGATCCGGCGCGCCCGCGCCTTCGAGGTGAACCCCTGATGACCCCGCGCACCCCGCTCGACGTGCAGATCCGCCGCGTCGACCCCGCGGTCCCGCTGCCCGCCTACGGGCAGCCCGGTGATGCCGGGGCCGACCTCGTCACCACCGAGTCCGCCGAGCTCGCCCCCGGCGAGCGCGCCGTCCTTCCCACCGGGGTGGCTGTCGCGCTCCCCGAGGGGTACGCGGCCTTCGTGCACCCTCGATCCGGCCTCGCCGCCCGCTGCGGAGTCGCCCTGGTGAATGCCCCCGGGACGGTCGATGCCGGGTACCGTGGAGAGATCAAGGTGATCGTCGTGAACCTCGATCCGCGCGAGAGCGTGCGGTTCGAGCGCTTCGACCGCATCGCCCAACTCGTCGTCCAGCAGGTCGAGAAGGTCCGCTTCCAGGAGGTCGCGGAGCTTCCCGCATCGGTGCGGGCCGAGGGAGGCTTCGGCTCGACCGGCGGCCACGCCTCGGTGGGCGCCGGCGGGGGCGGTCCGCAGGGTGGGAACAGCTACGCTTCGGTCGTTACCGACCGGGAAGGACAGTGACGTGGTGTTCGGACGTCGCAAGAAGAGCAACGACACCGCCGACGCGGTGGGCGAGGCCGAGCAGTTCGCCGACGCGGAGGGTGCCGACGACCCCGCCGCCGAGCCGTCGCCGCGCCGCGCGAACCTTCCGCCGGCCCCCCGGCCCAACGGCCCCTGGGACCTCTCCGAGGTCCGCAGGGCCGACGAGGGCCGCGTCGACCTGGGCGGCCTGTTCGTCCCCGGCGTCGACGGCATGGAGCTGCGGGTCGAGGTCGCCGGTGACGCGATCGTCGCCGCGACGGTGGTCCTGAAGGACAGCGCCGTGCAGCTCCAGGCGTTCGCCGCGCCGAAGAAGGAGGGCATCTGGGGCGAGGTCCGCGACGAGATCGCCGGGGGCATCACCTCCCAGGGTGGCGTCATCGACGAGGTCGAGGGCCCGCTCGGCTGGGAGCTGCGCGCGCAGGTCCCCGTCCAGCTGCCCGACGGCACCAACGGCGTGCAGCTGGTCCGCTTCATCGGCTGCGACGGCCCGCGCTGGTTCCTGCGCGGTGTGATCTCCGGCCAGGGCGCGGTGCAGCCGCAGGCCGCCGGGGTGCTCGAGCAGATCTTCCAGGACACCGTCGTGGTCCGCGGCGACGGGCCGATGGCCCCCCGCGACCCGATCGTCCTCAAGCTCCCCGACGACGCGCAGATGATGCCCGACGGCGTGCAGCAAGAGGAGCAGGAGGGCTCCCGCTTCGCCGGCGGCATGGGCCAGCTCCAGCGCGGCCCGGAGATCACCGAGGTCCGCTGAGCCCTTTTCGCGCGGAGTCGTCTCATGGCCCGCGACGGTCCCCACGGGCCCGTCGCGGGCCGTCGTGCGTCAGGATCTCGTCAAGCCGGGGGCCCCGGCGGGCCGCACGGCCGGTGAGGCCCCCGGACTGCGCTTAGAGTCGCTGACATGGGACGCGGCAGGCTTCGGATCTATCTGGGCGCGGCGCCGGGTGTCGGCAAGACCTACGCCATGCTCGCCGAGGCGCACCGCCGGGTGGAGCGCGGCACCGACTGCGTGGTCGGCTTCGTCGAGCACCACGAGCGGCCGCGCACCGAGGCGATGCTGCGCGGCCTGGAGCAGATACCCCGGCGCGAGACCGTCCACCGCGACGCGACGCTCACCGAGATGGACGTCGACGCGATCCTGCGCCGCGCCCCGGCCGTCGTCCTGGTCGACGAACTCGCGCACACCAACGCCCCCGGATCCCGCCACGACAAGCGCTGGCGGGACGTCGAGGAGCTGCTCGCCGCCGGCCTGGACGTCGTCTCCACGGTCAACATCCAGCACCTGGAGTCCCTGGGCGACGTCGTCGAGTCGATCACCGGGGTGCGGCAGCGGGAGACCGTGCCGGACGAGGTGGTGCGGCGGGCCGACCAGATCGAGCTGGTCGACATGTCGCCCCAGGCGCTGCGCCGCCGGATGGCGCACGGGAACGTCTACCAGCCCGACCGCGTCGACGCCGCGCTCTCCAACTACTTCCGCCCCGGCAACCTCACCGCCCTGCGCGAGCTGGCCCTCCTGTGGACCGCCGACCGGGTCGACGAGTACCTCCAGCAGTACCGCGGCGAGCACGGCATCCGCTCCACCTGGCAGGCGCGCGAGCGGATCGTCGTCGGCCTCACCGGCGGCCCCGAGGGCCGCACCCTGATCCGCCGGGCCGCGCGGATGGCCGCCAAGGCCTCCGGCGGCGAGATCCTCGCCGTGTACGTCGCCCGCAGCGACGGCCTGACCGCAGCCTCGCCCAAGGAGCTCGCCGTCCAGCGGACCCTCGTCGAGGACCTGGGCGGGACCTTCCACCACGTCCTCGGCGACGACGTCCCCACCGCGCTGCTGGCCTTCGCGCGGGGCGTGAACGCCACCCAGATCGTCCTCGGCTCCTCCCGCCGCAAGACCTGGCAGTACGTCTTCGGCCCCGGCGTCGGGGTGACGGTGGCCCGCGAGTCCGGGCCCGACCTGGACGTCCACATCGTCACCCACGAGGAGGTCGCCAAGGGGCGCGGACTCCCGGTGGCCCGCGGGGCGCGGCTCGGCACCGCGCGGGTGGCGGCCGGCTGGCTGACAGGCGTGGCGGGACCGGTCCTGATGACGCTCGTGCTGCTGCGCTTCCACATCGAGCTCGGCCTCGCCAACGACATGCTGCTGTTCCTGTCGCTGACGGTGGGCGCGGCCCTGCTCGGCGGGCTGTGGCCGGCGCTGGTCTCGGCCCTCTTCGGCTCGCTGCTCCTGAACTACTACTTCACCCGACCGCTGCACCGGTTCGCGATCTCCGACCCGCGCAACGTCGTCGCCCTGGTCATCTTCGTCGGCGTCGCCCTCGCCGTCGCCTCCGTCGTCGACCTCGCGGCCCGCCGCACCCACCAGGCCGCCCGGCTGCGGGCGGAGTCGGAGATCCTCTCCTTCCTGTCCGGCAGCGTGCTGCGCGGCGAGACCGCGCTCGACGCGCTCCTGGAGCGGGTCCGCGAGACGTTCAACATGGAGTCGGTGGCCCTCCTGGAGCGGCTCAGCGACGTCGACCCCTGGACCTGCGCCGCCCGGGTCGGGCCGCGGTCCGTGGACCGCCCCGAGGACGCGGACGTCGACATGCCGGTGGGCGACCACATGGCGCTCGCCCTGTCCGGGCGGGTGCTGCCGGCCGAGGACCGGCGGGTGCTCGCCGCGTTCGCGGCGCAGGCGGCCGTCGTCCTGGAGCGCCGCCGGCTCCTCGATGAGGCCGAGGAGGCCCGCAAGCTCGCCGAGGGCAACCGGATCCGCACCGCGCTGCTCGCCGCCGTCAGCCACGACCTGCGCACCCCGCTCGCCGCGATCAAGGCCGCCGTCAGCTCGCTGCGGTCCGACGACGTCGAGTGGTCGGACGCCGACGAGGCGGACCTCCTGGAGGCCATCGAGGAGGGCTCCGACCGCCTCGACCACCTGGTGGGCAACCTCCTGGACATGTCCCGGCTGCAGACCGGCACCGTCACCCCGCTGATCCGCGAGATCGACCTCGACGAGGTGGTCCCCATGGCGCTGGTCGGCGTGCCCGAGGCGGGCGTCCACCTGGACATCCCCGAGACGTTGCCCATGGTGGCCGTCGACCCCGGCCTGCTGGAGCGGGCGGCGGCGAACGTCGTCGAGAACGCGGTGAAGTACTCCACCGGCGGCCGGCCCGTCTCGGTCGCCGCGAGCGCGCTCGGCAGCCGGGTCGAGCTGCGGGTGGTCGACCGCGGACCCGGCGTCCCCGAGGACGCCAAGGAGCGCATCTTCGAGCCCTTCCAGCGCTACGGCGACGCCCCGCGCGGGGCCGGGGTCGGCCTCGGCCTCGCGGTCGCCCGCGGCTTCGTCGAGGCGATGGCCGGGACCCTCACCGCCGAGGACACCCCCGGCGGCGGCCTGACCATGGTCTTCTCCCTGCGCGCGGCGGCCGCCCCGCGCGGACCCGCGGCGACGGCCGCCGCCCCGCAACCGAAAGGCGTCTCATGACCAGGGTCCTCGTCGTCGAGGACGAGCCGCAGATCGTCCGCGCGCTCGTGATCAACCTCAAGGCGCGCCGGTACGAGGTCGACGCCGCCGCCGACGGAGCCACCGCGCTGCAGCTCGCCGCCGCCCGCCACCCCGACGTGGTGGTCCTGGACCTCGGGCTGCCCGACATGGACGGCGTCGACGTCATCCGCGGACTGCGCGGCTGGACCCGGGTGCCGATCCTGGTGCTCTCCGCACGGCACTCCTCCGACGAGAAGGTCGAGGCCCTGGACGCGGGCGCGGACGACTACGTCACCAAGCCGTTCGGCATGGACGAGCTGCTCGCCCGGCTGCGGGCGGCGATCCGCCGCGCGGAGCCGGCCCCCGACGCGGGCGGCGACGTCGGCGGGGTGGAGACCGACGACTTCTCCGTCGACCTCGTGGCGAAGAAGGTCACCCGCGACGGCCGCGACGTCCGCCTCACGCCCACCGAGTGGCACCTGCTGGAGGTGCTGGTCCGCAACACCGGCCGGCTGGTCGGCCAGAAACAGCTCCTCCAGGAGGTCTGGGGGCCCTCCTACGGCACGGAGACCAACTACCTGCGGGTTTACATGGCCCAGCTCCGCCGCAAGCTGGAGGCGGACCCCTCGCACCCCCGGCACTTCGTCACCGAGCCGGGGATGGGCTACCGCTTCGAACGCTAGGACCCGCCCGCGGAGGCCTGCGGGCGGTCACCGCGGGTCCGGGACCTCCGCCCCGCGATCGCTGTCAGTGGGCGCGGGTAGGCTTCAAGGTATGAGTGGCCTCTCCTCTTCCCAGAAGTCCGGCGGGCGGTTCCGGCGGATGCTCGACCGGCTGTCCACGTCCCAGCAGGACGCGGAGGCCGCCGAGCTGCAGGAGGACACCGAGGCGACGGGCTGCACACCGATCTCCGCCTGCGACGATCGCCAGATCGTCACGGTCACGGGTACGCTGCGCACGGTCACCCTGCGTCCCCGGGCCGGGGTGCCCGCCCTGGAGGCAGAACTGTTCGACGGCTCCGCGTCGCTCGACGTGGTCTGGCTGGGCAGGCGCTCCATCGTCGGTATAGAACCGGGGCGCAAGCTCATCGCATCGGGCCGCGTCTCCCTGAGCCACGGCCGCCGGGTGCTCTTCAACCCCAAGTACGAACTCCGACCGCTCGGACGGGAGTAGCCGGTGACGTCAGTCGACAAGCCGACCACCGCACCACACGACCAGCCCGGCACCACCCCCGCCCCGGCCCCCGCGGACGACCGCGACGCGAGCCGCGCGGCCGAGCGCAAGGTCACCGAGGCCGCGCTCTTCGACGCGTTCGGCGGTGTGCGGGGCACGGTGGAGACCATCCTCCCCGGCCTGCTGTTCGTCATGATCTACACGATCAACCAGGACCTCCACGTGTCGGCGATCGCCGCCCTCGGGGTAGCGCTGCTGCTCGTGGCCGTCCGGCTGATCCGCCGGGACACCGTCAAGCACGCCTTCAGCGGCGTCTTCGGCGTCGCCGTCGGCGTCGCCTTCTCGATGCTCACGGGCAACGCGAAGGACTTCTACCTGCCCGGCATGCTCTACGGCACCGGCCTGGGCCTCGCCTACGTCGTCTCCGCCGTCGCCGGCTACCCGCTGATCGGCCTGATCCTCGGACCGGTCTTCAAGGAGAACCTCTCCTGGCGGAAGCGCAACCCCGGCCGCAAGAAGGCCTACGTCAAGGCCAGCTACGCCTGGGGCCTGATCTTCCTGGCGAAGTACGCCATCCTCTTCCCGCTGTACTTCTGGGGCGACACCGAGCAGCTCGGCTGGGTCATCATCGCGCTGAAGCTGCCGCCGATGCTGCTCGCCGTCTACCTGACCTGGGTGTTCCTGTCGAAGGCGCCGCCGCCGATCGACGTGTTCGCCGAGATGGAGGCCGCGGAGAAGGCGGAGGCGGCCGAGAAGGCGGCCCGTGAGCGCGAGCTCGGCGGGGAGCCCCTCACGGACGGCCCGACCAGCCACCGCAGGCGCTGACCGCGCGTCTCACGCGACGACGGGGGCCGCACGCCGTACACCGG
>NZ_JBHWZH010000169.1:0-11122 GCF_042728285.1 Streptomyces sp. NPDC060194
CGGGCCGGCCGGGCGGGCGGTGTCGGGTTCGGCGGGGGCTCGGGGGTCATGACGGCTCCCTGCGCAGGGAGACCAGGTCCCTGAGCTCGCGGTCGGTCAGCTCGGTGAGCGCGGCCTCGCCGGAGCCGAGCACGGCGTCCGCCAGCGCCCGCTTGGCGTGCAGCATCTCCGCGATGCGGTCCTCCACGGTGCCCTCCGCGATCAGCCGGTGGACCTGGACCGGCTGGGTCTGGCCGATGCGGTAGGCGCGGTCGGTGGCCTGCTCCTCGACGGCCGGGTTCCACCAGCGGTCGAAGTGGACGACGTGCCCGGCCCGGGTGAGGTTGAGGCCGGTGCCCGCGGCCTTCAGGGACAGCAGGAAGACGGGGACCTCGCCCGCCTGGAACCGGTCCACCATCCGCTCCCGTTCGGCCACCGGCGTCCCGCCGTGCAGGTGCTGGGTCCCGATCCCGCGCGCGGCGAGGTGCGCGGCGAGCATCCGGCCCATGGTGACGTACTGGGTGAAGACGAGGACGGAGCCGTCCTCGGCGAGGATGGTCTCCAGGAGCTCGTCGAGCAGTTCGAGCTTCCCGGACCGGCCCGCGAGCCGGGCCCCCTCGTGCTCCTTGAGGTACTGCGCGGGGTGGTTGCAGACCTGCTTGAGCGCGCCGAGCAGCTTCATCACCAAGGCGCGCCGGCCGATGCCCTCGGCGGCCTCCACGGCCGCCATCGACTCGCGGACCACCGCCTCGTAGAGCGCGGCCTGCTCGCGGGTGAGCGGGACGGGGTGGTCGGTCTCGGTCTTGGGCGGCAGCTCGGGCGCGATGCCGGGGTCGGACTTGCGGCGGCGCAGCAGGAAGGGGCGGACGAGGCGGGCCAGCCGCTCGGCGGCCTCCGGGTCCTCGCCGCCCTCGACGGAGCGGGCGTGCCGGGAGCGGAACGCCTTGAGCGGGCCCAGGAGGCCGGGGGTGGTCCAGTCGAGCAGGGCCCACAGCTCGGAGAGGTTGTTCTCGACGGGGGTGCCGGTGAGCGCGATCCTGGCCGGGGCGGGCAGCGTGCGCAGGGCCTTCGCGGTGGCGGAGAACGGGTTCTTGACGTGCTGCGCCTCGTCGGCGACCACCAGCCCCCATGTCCGCGCCGCGAGTTCGGGCGCGTTGCCGCGCATCGTGCCGTAGGTGGTGAGGACGAAGCCGCCGGTGCCGGCGAGTCCGTCGAGGCTGCGGTCCGCGCCGTGGAAGCGGCGGACGGGGACGCCGGGGGCGAAGCGGTGGATCTCGCGCTGCCAGTTGCCGAGCAGGGAGGCCGGGCAGACCACGAGCGTCGGCTCGGGACGGTCGCGGTGGAGGTGCAGGGCGATGAGGGTGATCGTCTTGCCGAGGCCCATGTCGTCGGCGAGGCAGCCGCCGAGGCCGAGGGACGTCATCAGGTCGAGCCAGCCGAGGCCGTGCAGCTGGTAGTCCCGCAGGGTCGCCGCCAGCCCGGCCGGCTGCGGCACGGGGCGGACGCCCTCGGTCAGCCGGTCGCGCAGCGTGGCGAGGGCGCCCACCGGGACGGCCTCGACGCGCTCGCCGTCCACCTCCGCGCTGCCGGTGAGCGCGGCGGCCAGCGCGTCGACCGGGTCGAGCAGCCCCAGCTCCCGCTTGCGGGCCCTGCGCACGAGCGCGGGGTCGACGACGACCCACTGGTCGCGCAGCCGCACGACCGGGCGGTGGGCCTCGGCGAGCGCGTCCATCTCCTGCTCGGTGAGGTCGTCGCCGCCAAGGGCCAACTGCCAGCCGAACCGCATCAGCTGCTCGGCGTCGAAGAACGCGGTGCCGTCGGTGGCCGAGCCCGGGGCGGGGCGGACGACGGCGGTCGCGGTCAGGTTGCGCACCAGGTCGCGCGGCCAGTGCACGGCCACCCCGGCGGCGGCCAGGGCGCCGCCGGCCGGTCCGAGGAGGTCGTCCAGTTCGCCCTCTCCGATCGCGAGGACGTCGGGGACGGGCTGTTCGAGCAGCCGGGCCAGCGGCTCCCAGACCCGGGCCGCGCGGCGCAGGGCGAGCACCGCGTCGACCTTGGCGCGCGGTCCGAACCACTCCGCGCCCTCGCCCGCCCAGAGGGTGTCGGCGTCGATGACGTAGGTGGGGTCGACCAGGCTGTGCACCTGCACGACGGCGGCGGCCGCCCGGCGCGGGGCCCCGTCGGACGCCTCGGCGGTGTCGAAGAGGTCGAACGCCGACAGGTCGAGCCGGAGCGAGACCCGCACGCCGGCGTCCATCCCCGAGGCGACCTCGGCGGCCCAGGCACGGAGCGCGGGCAGCCGCCGGGGCTCCCGGGCGGCGAAGGGCGCACCGCCGGCGAGGGCGGCGGCCGGGGTGCGCGGCAGGGTGTCGGCGACGGCTTCGAGGAACGCGCGCAGCAGCGGTTCGGGCCGGGGGATCCGCGGCGGCGAGCCGCCGTCGACGGGCGTCGCATGGGCCTCGTAGGGCATGGCGGCGGCGACGGACCGCAGGTGGGTGAGGTCGTCGGCGTCCAGCGGGCCGACGCGCCAGGCGTCGGTGTCGTCGTCGGCCGTCAGGCCGGGCAGGAGGCGGCCCCGGGCGGCCAGGTGCAGGGCGTGCAGGGCGGCAGCGCCCCAGCAGCGCGCCGCGGGGTGCGCGGCCGGGTCGTGCCGGGCGGCGACGAGCAGCGGCAGCGCGTCCGCGACGGACATCGCGACGGCCGCCACCGTACGCCGCCGGGCCCCCGCCCCGTGCCGGCGCACGACGGTCAGCTCGACGCTCTCGGCGGACGGCCGCTCCCCCGCGTCCGGCCGCTCGACCGGTGTCCCGTCGGGATGCCAGAACGCCACCTGACCGGCTCGGGGCACCGGGGCGGGAAGGAACACCGCCGCCGCTGCGCGCACTGCCCTCACCCCGCTCCTCGCCGCCGCCCCCGCCGCCCGGCCGGGCGGCGGATCACGGTCCTCACCATCGGTTTCCGACTGTAGCCGGGGGGTCTGACAACGCCTCCCGAACCAGGTCCGCCACCACCCGTCCGTCACTGTCAGTGGCCGCTGCTACGTTTCGCGTCACTGTCGGACGACACGAGTCACGGGGGTTCACGATGGGGAAGCGGACGAAGAACCGTATGGCCAGGGTGGTCTGCGAGCACGCCGGGTGCGGGAAGTCGCAGACGGTGCGGCGCAGCAGGCTGACGGGGTGCGCGGGGTACGCGTGTCACCCCGCGCACCTGTCGCGGAGCGGGCCGGCGCCGGGGACGGTGCGGGAGGAGGTGATGCACGCGGCCGGCGGGTTCTGGGGCCGGCGGGACGTGCCGGAGGGCGGCGACCCGCTGGGGGAGCACGGCGCACCGCCCGGGACGGAGGTGGTGCGCTGAGCGCACGTGCGAGCGGGCCGGGACGCCCCGTGGCGGGGTCCGCCCGGGCCCGCCCGGCTCACTCCTCGTCAGGGAAGCGGGCCGCCTCCAGGTACTCCGGCCGGGGGTCGAGCGCGGCGGCGAGCCGGAAGTGCCGGCGGGCCTGCTCGGGGCGGGCCGCCCTCTCCAGGGTGCGGGCGAGCGCGAAGTGCGCGAAGGCGTTGTCCGGCTCGCGCTCCAGGACGAGCTCGAACTCCAGCTCCGCCGGGCGCAGTTGGGCCGCGTGGTAGAAGGCCCGCGCCCGCAGCAGGCGGGCCGCGGTGTTCTCCGGGTGGGCCGCGATGACGTTGTCGAGCAGCTTCACCGCGCCCTGAGGGTCCTTGGCCTCCAAGAGCCGCTCGGCCGCCCGGTAGTCGATGACGTGGGTCTCGGGGGTGATCTCAGGCACGGTCCATTCCTTCCCTTGCGGCGCGGCGACAACTCCGCGACGGGTGAACAAGCCACAGCCCGCCGATGTTCCGCACCCGTCGGGCACGAGGCGGCCGGCGGCGTCCGGGGACGGGGCGCGCGGCAGTCGCGTGCGCCCGATCCCGGCGGACCGCACGACATGCGCCGCACGCGGGGCGCATCGCACGGAACGCGCGGCTGCGGACACGGGCGCCGGGCCGGGCACCGCCCGGCGGCGGCTGCCGGGACGCACCCGCGCGCCCCTCACGCGTCACCCGCGCCCCCCTCACGCGTCCGGTCGCGTCAGTCCCGCCCGCTCCGCTCGCTCGGCGAGCCCGGCCCAGACCTCGTCGACCCGCGCGCGCAGCGCGTCGAGCGAGCCGTTGTTGTCGACGACGACGTCGGCGACGGCGAGGCGCTGCTCGCGGGTGGCCTGCGCGGCCATCCTCGCCCTCGCCTCGTCCTCGGTCATGCCGCGCAGGCCCACCAGCCGGTCCAGCTGCGTCCCCGGGGCGGCGTCGACGACGATCACCACGTCGTACAGCGGGGCGAGTCCGTTCTCGGTCAGCAGTGGCACGTCGTGGACGACGACGACCTCGCCGCCGGCCGCCGCCTCCAGCTCCGCGGAGCGCTCCCGCACCAGCGGGTGCACCACGGCGTTCAGCGCGGCCAGCTTCTCCGGGTCGGAGAAGACGATCGACCCCAGCCGGGGCCGGTCCAGGGAGCCGTCCTCGGCGAGCACCTCGTCGCCGAACGCGCCGAACACCTCCACGACCCGGGCGAGCCCGGGCGTGCCGGGCGCGACGACCTCCCGCGCGATCCGGTCCGAGTCGATCAGCACCGCCCCGCGCTCCTGGAAGAGCCGTGAGACCTCGCTCTTCCCCGAACCGATCCCGCCCGTCAGGCCCACTCTCAGCATGGGCGAAAGCCTAGACGAGCCCGCCGGGACCGGGCCGTCCGGGACTCAGCCGTCGCCCTCGCGCTCGGCCAGGAAACGCTCGAACTCCAGGCCGATCTCGTCCGCCGTCGGGATCTCCGCCGGCTCCGCGATCATGTTGCCGCGGGTGGTGGCGCCGGCCGCCGCGTCGTACTGGTGCTCCAGGCCGCGGACGAGCGCGACCAGCTCCTCGTCGCCCTCGCCGATCTGGCGGTCGATCTCGGTCTGGGTGCGGTGCGCCTCGGTGCGCAGCGCGTGGGCCGCGCTCGGCAGCACGAGACCGGTCGCCGCGGTGATCGCCTCCAGGGCGGTGAGCGCGGCGTCGGGGTAGGAGGAGCGGGCGACGTAGTGCGGCACGTGGGCGGCGACGCCGAGCACGTCGTGGCCGGCCTCCATCAGCCGGTACTCCACGAGCGCCTCCGCGCTGCCGGGCACCTGGGCCTCGTCGAACAGCGAGCGGTGGCCCGGGATCAGGTCGGTGCGGGTGCCGTGCGGGGTGATGCCGACGGGGCGGGTGTGCGGGACGCCCATCGGGATGCCGTGGAAGTTCACCGACAGGCGCACGCCGAGCCGCTCGACGATCTCCTGGACGGCCGCCGCGAACCGCTCCCACTCTACGTCGGGCTCCGGGCCCGAGAGCAGCAGGAACGGGGCGCCGGTCGCGTCCTGCAGGACGCGGACCTCCAGCTTCGGCTGGTCGTAGGCCGCCCAGCGGTCCTTCTTGAACGTCAGCAGCGGGCGACGGGCCCGGTAGTCCACCAGCCGGTCGGCGTCGAAGGAGGCGACGACCTGCCCCGGCAGCCCGTCGAGGAGCCGCTCGACGATCTGGTCACCGGCCTCACCCGCGTCGATGTAGCCGTCGAAGTGGTACAGCATGACCAGTCCGGCCGACTCCTGGGCGAGCGCCATGTCGACGACGGCCAGCCCCTTCGGCTCCCATGCGTACAAACCCTGCGGATCAAGCACGATTCCCACTACCTCCTCGTGTTCCGTAGTCGAGAACGTGCCCGCGGCCGCGATCATTCCCGCCGCGGGCCGGTCCCGGGCCGGAACCCGGCTGCCGCCCGGGACATGCCACGAGGCCCGCTCCCCCGAGGGGGAACGGGCCTCGATCGGCGTGACCGGCGGTCAGCCGCGGTCAGTCAGAGCCGGTTCAGCTCTGGCCGCCCGCCAGCTTCTCGCGCAGCGCGGCAAGGGCCTCGTCCGACGCCAGGGCGCCGGAGTTGTCGTCCGACTCCGAGGAGTACGAGCCGCCCGAGAGACCGGCGCCGGCGCCGGCACCCTGGGACGCGGCCGGAGCGGCGGCACCCTCGGCAGCGGCGGCCTCGTCGGCCTCGCGGGACTTGATGACCTGGGCCTGGTGCTGCTCGAAGCGCTGCTGCGCCTCGGCGTACTGGCCCTCCCACGCCTCGCGCTGGGTCTCGAAGCCCTCGAGCCAGTCGTTGGTCTCGGGGTCGAAGCCCTCGGGGTAGATGTAGTTGCCCTGGTCGTCGTACGACGCGGCCATGCCGTAGAGCGTCGGGTCGAACTCGACCGAGGCCGGGTCGGCGCCGAAGGACTCGTTGGCCTGCTTCAGGGACAGCGAGATCCGGCGACGCTCCAGGTCGATGTCGATGACCTTGACGAAGATCTCGTCGTTGACCTGGACGACCTGCTCCGGGATCTCCACGTGGCGCTCGGCCAGCTCGGAGATGTGGACCAGGCCCTCGATGCCCTCGTCGACGCGGACGAACGCGCCGAACGGAACGAGCTTGGTGACCTTACCGGGGACGACCTGCCCGATCTGGTGCGTGCGGGCGAACTGCTGCCACGGGTCCTCCTGCGTCGCCTTCAGCGACAGGGAGACACGCTCGCGGTCCATGTCGACGTCGAGGACCTCGACGGTGACTTCCTGACCGACCTCGACGACCTCGGACGGGTGGTCGATGTGCTTCCAGGACAGCTCGGAGACGTGCACGAGACCGTCGACGCCGCCCAGGTCCACGAAGGCACCGAAGTTGACGATCGAGGAGACGACGCCGGAGCGGACCTGACCCTTCTGGAGGGTCGTGAGGAACGTCTGGCGGACCTCGGACTGGGTCTGCTCGAGCCAGGCGCGGCGGGACAGGACCACGTTGTTGCGGTTCTTGTCCAGCTCGATGATCTTGGCCTCGAGCTCCTTGCCCACGTAGGGCTGGAGGTCGCGGACACGACGCATCTCGACGAGCGACGCCGGCAGGAAGCCACGGAGGCCGATGTCGAGGATGAGACCACCCTTGACGACCTCGATGACGGTACCGGTGACGATGCCGTCCTCTTCCTTGATCTTCTCGATGGTGCCCCAGGCGCGCTCGTACTGGGCGCGCTTCTTCGAGAGGATCAGGCGGCCTTCCTTGTCCTCCTTCTGGAGGACAAGGGCCTCGATCTCGTCGCCAACGGCCACGACCTCGTTGGGGTCGACGTCGTGCTTGATCGAGAGCTCGCGGCTCGGGATGACACCTTCGGTCTTGTAACCGATGTCGAGCAGGACCTCGTCCCGGTCGACCTTCACGATGACGCCGTCGACGATGTCGCCGTCGTTGAAGTACTTGATCGTCTCGTCGATCGCGGCGAGGAAGGCTTCCTCGTTACCGATGTCGTTGACCGCTACCTGCGGAGTGGTAGAGGTGGTCTCGGTGCTGCTCGTCATGTGGGAAAGGGCTCCGGTACGGACAGAAAGTCGTAGGTACTGCTACGCCGGGAGCCCGATCGCCTCTGCAGAAGCCGGACAGCATGAGAAGCCGAGGGGACATGCAACAGATGGAAGCGCGCCTGCTAGGTCTGAGGTGCGCAGGCTCGCAGCGCAACTTGTAGCATACGGGTGCCGCGGGAGCGGGTCAACGCGCGAAGGCGCACACCCGGGGTCGAATCGTTCGAACCCGGCGCAACTCCCCCCAGGCAGGCAGGCGCACGCTCGGCGGAGCGGTCCGGCCGCGAGGCCTTCCGTCCCCGATGCGCAAACTACAACGGCGGGCACGATGAGCCAAGAGCACCACGAGACCGAGCCGGAAGCCACCCGCCGCGAGGCCGGGTACACCGAGAGCAGCCGGGCCAATCGCGGCTGGTGGGACCGCAATGCCGACGAGTACCAGATCGAGCACGGCACGTTCCTCGGCGACGACCGCTTCGTCTGGGGCCCCGAGGGCCTGGACGAGGTGGAGGCCGAGCTGCTCGGCCCGGCCGACGACCTGAAGGGCGCCGACGTCCTGGAGATCGGCGCCGGCGCCGCCCAGTGCTCGCGCTGGCTGGCCGCGCAGGGCGCCCGCCCGGTCGCCCTCGACCTCTCGCACCGGCAGCTCCAGCACGCGCTGCGGATCGGCGGCGCGATCCCCCTGGTCCAGGCGGACGCCGGCGTGCTGCCGTTCCGCGACGGCTCCTTCGACCTGGCCTGCTCGGCCTACGGCGCGATCCCGTTCGTCGCCGATCCGGTCCGGGTCTTCCGGGAGATCCACCGGGTGCTGCGGCCCGGCGGGCGCTGGGTCTTCAGCTGCACCCACCCGATGCGCTGGGCGTTCCCCGACGAGCCTGGGCCCGAGGGCCTCACGGTGTCGTCGTCGTACTTCGACCGGGTGCCGTACGTGGAGCAGGACGAGGCGGGCGACGCCGTCTACGTCGAGCACCACCGCACGCTCGGCGACCGGGTGCGCGACGTCGTCGCCGGCGGGTTCCGGCTTCTCGACCTCGTCGAGCCGGAGTGGCCGGCCTGGAACACCCAGGAGTGGGGCGGCTGGTCCCCGCTGCGCGGCAACCTGATTCCCGGCTCGGCGATCTTCGTCTGCGCGCGGGACTGACGGCGGTCGCGGGCGCCCGGTCCCGCCGCCGGTGCGGCCCGTCACACTGGGACCGTGATCCGCCACTGCGACGTCGACCGGCTGCCCGTCCGGGCCGCCCTGCCCGAGCTGCGGGCCGCGCTGGACGAGCGCGGCAGCGCGGTCCTGCACGCCCCGCCCGGCACGGGGAAGACGACGCTGGTCCCGCTCGACCTGGCGGGGCTCGTCGGGGACGGCCCGGCGCGGCGGGTCCTGGTGGCCGAGCCGCGCCGGATGGCGGTGCGGGCGGCGGCCCGGCGGATGGCGTGGCTGCTCGGCGAGGAGGCGGGCGCGTCGGTCGGCTGGACCGTGCGCGGCGAGCGCCGGGTGGGGCCCGCGACCCGCGTCGAGGTGGTCACCACCGGTGTCCTCCTGCAGCGCCTCCAGCGCGACCCCGAGCTGCCCGGCGTGGACGTCGTCCTGCTCGACGAGTGCCACGAACGGCACCTGGACGCCGACACCGCGATGGCGTTCCTCGTCGACGTCCGCGCGACGCTCCGCCCGGACCTGCGGCTGATCGCCGCCTCGGCGACGAGCGACGTGAGCGCCTGGGCCGAGCTGCTGACCGCCGTGGACGGCGGGCCCCCGGCGCCGGTGGTCTCCGGCCGCGGCGAGGGCCGTCCGGTGGCGGTGCGGTTCGCGCCGCCGCCCGCGGGGGTCCGGCCCGCGCACGGCACGTGGGTGGACCAGGCGCTGCTGCGGCACGTCGCGGCGACGGTCCGGCGCGCGCTCGCCGAGTGCGCGGGGGACGTCCTGTGCTTCCTGCCCGGCGTCGGCGAGATCGCGCGCGTGGCGGGGATGCTCGACGGGTGCGGGGCGGAGGTGCTCCAGCTGCACGGCCGTGCCCCGGCGGCCGTGCAGGACGCGGTCCTCGCGGGGTCGGGGGACGGCCGGCGGGTGGTCCTCTCCACCTCGGTCGCCGAGTCCAGCCTGACCGTTCCGGGGGTGCGGGTCGTCGTCGACTCCGGGTTGGCCCGGGAGCCGCGCACCGACCACGCGCGCGGGCTCGGCTCGCTCGCCACCGTCGCCGTCTCGACCGCCGCGGCCGTCCAGCGGGCGGGGCGGGCCGGCCGCGAGGCGCCGGGGACGGTCTACCGCTGCTGGTCGCAGGCCGAGGACGGCGCCCGGCCGCGCTTCCCCGCGCCGGAGATCCGCGTCGCGGACCTGACCCCGTTCGCCCTCCGCGCGGCCTGCTGGGGCGACCCCGACGCCGGCGGTCTCGCCCTCCTCGACCCGCCGCCCGCCGGCGCGATGGCCGCCGCGCGGACCGTCCTCACCGCGATCGGCGCCCTGGAGCCCGCCTCGGGGCAGGTGTCGGAGCGCGGGCGGCGGATGTCCCGGATCGGACTGCACCCGCGGCTCGCGAGGGCGCTCCTCGACGGCGGCCGGGAGGTCGGCGCGCGGCGCGCGGCCGAGGTCGTCGCCCTGCTGAGCGAGGAACCGCCGCGCGAGTACGGCGACGACCTGACCGCAGCGCTCCGGGCGGCCCGCCGCGGCGGCGACGGGTACGGGACGCGCTGGCGGTCGGAGGTGCGGCGGCTGGCACAGGCGGTCGGCGACGGCGGGACGTGGGGACCGGAGCCCGACGGGCCGTCGGACGACGTCGCCGTCGGCACCGTCACCGCCCTCGCCCACCCCGAGCGGCTGGCCCGCGCCCGGGGCGAGGGCTCGTTCCTCATGGTGTCGGGCACCCGGGCGGAGCTGGGGCGGGGTTCGGCGCTGCGGCAGTCCCCCTGGCTGGCCGTCGCCGTCGCCGACCGGCCGGTGGGCGCCCCGTCCGCGCGGGTCCGCCTCGCGGCACCGGTCGACGAGGCCGTGGCCCGGACGGCGGCGGCCGCGCTGCACGCGAGCGGCGAGGAGGTGCGCTGGGCGGACGGCGACGTCGTGGCCCGGCGGGTCGAGCGGCTCGGCGCGGTCGAGCTCGCGGTGCGCCCGCTGCGGGAGCCCGGGCCGGACCTCGTGCGCGAGGCGCTGGTCGAGGGGCTGCGGGCGGAGGGGCCGGGGCTGCTGCGCTGGTCGCGGGAGGCACAGGAGCTGCGGCTGCGCCTGGCGTTCCTGCACCGGGTGTGCGGGGAGCCGTGGCCGGAGGTGACGGACGAGGCGCTCCTCGGGCGCGCCGCGGAGTGGCTGGAGCCGGAGCTGTCCCGGGCCCGGCGGCGGGCGGACCTGGCCCGGCTGGACGCCGGGACGTGCCTGCGGCGGCTGCTGCCGTGGGCGTCGGGCGAGGCGTCCCGTCTGGACGCGCTGGCCCCGGAGCGGATCGAGGTCCCCAGCGGCTCGCGGATCCGGGTGGACTACGCCGGCTCCCAGCCGGTGCTCGCCGTGAAGCTCCAGGAGCTGTTCGGGCTCGACCGGACCCCGGAGGTGGCGGGTGTGCCGGTGCTCGTGCACCTGCTGTCCCCGGCCGGGCGGCCGGCCGCCGTCACGGCCGACCTGGCGTCGTTCTGGCGGGACGGCTACCGCGCGGTCCGCGCGGAGCTGCGGGGCCGCTACCCCAAGCACCCGTGGCCCGAGGACCCGGCGGCGGCGGAGCCGACCCGGCACACCACGGCGCGCGCGGCGCGCGGCTGACGGGCCCCCGGGCCGCTCCAAGGGC